>JAFWWV010000048.1 GCA_017523305.1 Clostridia bacterium | reverse complement strand
TGTAATTTTACAATAAGTGTGTTAATGAAATCGCACTTATTTTTTTATTGCCATAAATTTTTGTTTTCATTATCAAAATTTGGTTTAAGGGGGTGTGTGTTTGAAACAGCGTAAATATAGTAAAGCTGAAAAGAAAGCTTTTGCTGCTGGTTGTAGAGCTGTTGCTAGAAAAAAGAAAGCAAAAAGAACTTATTCTACAGCAAGATATTATAGATAAAAATTGCGACATCGCAAAAAAAATGATGTTCGCTTTTTAATTTATTCAATAAACCTGTAAATCTTATGAAATCAGTAGTAAGTTCATGTTCAATAGGTCAAGTTGAATTTAGCGCAATTTATTATAAAAAATTTAAAAATATTTAAGGAGATTATTAAAAAATGGCATTTGTAAAACCTATTAGAGAAATTGGAATTGTAATTAGTAAATCACATAACGAAGCAAAGGAAGAAAGAAAAGATTTAGATGGAAATATCTACCCTGCAAAACCGGAGGAATTTATTGCTGAAGTTGTTTCTTGCGATGAAGATGACTTCAACGAAGATAACGGAATTTTAAACGGAACAAGAGCAAGTTATAAAATTGATAAAGAAACATTTGATAAGGTAAAATTTGGAGCTTGGGCAAAAGTTAAATATACAGCTAGTCAATTTGGCGAAAAATCAATCTCTATTAAACCAATGAGTTTTGAACTTTTAGAAAAAGCACCTGTAAACCTTTCACTTGTTAAGATTAACAAATAAAGGAGAAATACAGTTTAATGTATAATTGGAAATTATTTTTAGGCATTATTTTAGGTATTGTAATAGCAGTAGCTGTAGCTTTAATTACTGTTGGTATTGCTTGTGGTGTTAATGGTTTAACATTTGGGCAACAAATTACCGAGTGGTTTGGCGAAGTTGCTCCTGTTGTAGAACAAGTAACCGAGACTGTTGCTGAAACACCTATAGCTTAATAAAGGTCTTGTTTTATGAAAAAGAAATTTATACTTGCAATAATTATAATTGTTTTAGTGGTTCTTTTTGGAACTTGGCCGTTATCTATTCTAGGCAAAGTTTTTGATTGGTTTGCAATTGCTTTTAAGTGGTTAGCAAGTGCTTTAAATTTCTTTGGCTGGAACGGAATTTTATAATACACAAAAAGCACTACAAAGGTTGTCCTGCCTATATAGTGCTTTTTTTATTAAAAGGAGAAATATGGACAAATTTATGAGTTTTCTTTGGAGAACTGTAGGTGTTATTTCAGTTCTCGTTATGGTTGTTTTTATTTGGCTTTATTTTTTTGCACCTAGACCACAAACAACCAGTACAAATTATATTTCTGCTTTAACTTTATATGATGATGAAGAAACACCGTTAGAAGATGCAACTATTGTTTCTAATATCAATGTTTATAGAAATTCAGATAAAACTGAAAATGGTAAACAACTTTTTGAGTGGTCTATGACAACTTATCAAGGAACAAACCATAATGAAAAACATACAAAAGGAATTCAAATTTTAGGAGATTTTAATTCTTATAGTTATGCTCATCATAAAACTTTAAAATGGACTAATGGTTGGCCTATTTTTAATTTAAAAACTTTTTATCTTTGGTATGAAACTCATATTGATAATTTATATTCTTATGATATTTCTTACGATAAAGGAGATGGCATTGCTTATGCTTCACCAACAGCTATGGACAGCAATAGTAAATTTATTGTTTCTGTTGGTTCTGGTGATGATGTTAAGTTAGTTCAATTAAGATTTAAAAAAGATGAACACCCTATTGAACAATATTATAGAACCGAGTGGTTTGGTTTATATGATGATTATTTAACTAATTTTTATTGTTATGATTATGTTAGTTTAAATTATACAATAGCTTCTTTATATAAAACTATTGAAAGTTTAGAAGAAGGAACTCATTATTTAACATTAGATTTAGCAGAATTTTTTGATGTTTATGTTCAAAATAATGATAATCAATTTGTAATTCAAACTACTGATACTCAATTTACTTATGTTACTTGTAAAATAACAATAAATGAAGAAGGTATGACAACTAAAAATCAATCTATGTTTGGTATGGTTGCTCAAAACGATGGTTCTGTTACTTTTGAAGCAGATGAAAAAGAAAAATTGTTTTGGAAAGCAAATGAAAATATTTCTTTAAATAATGATTCTTTTGAACTTCGTTATTCAGAATATTATGGTGGAAATTTATTACATATAAAAAATGAAGCTATATTGAAATATAAAGATTATAAAAATTTAAGAATTCATTTAAATATTGATTTAACACAATATGAAAATGTAATCGGAATAGATAGTTTTGGTCTTGATGGCTTGAATTATCATGACATAAAAATTATTGGTAATAACCAAGATTTTTATTTTATGTCAAACAGTTTAAAAAATATAAAAGTCGGAACAATATATCATTCTGCAGATATAAATCTTGTTATCTACGATAATGTTAATTCAAATATACAGGTGGTGGCATAATGGAAAGTATGAAAATAAAAGAATTTATTGTTTGGTTACTTTGTCTCGTTGGTGCTGTTCTCTGTTCTTTTTGGATTATCAAAACTTATACAGCAAGTAATGAAGTTTTAGGTTCTTTAGATAGAACTTCTAGTAATCTTGTTTTTATTATTCAAAGTAAAACAGCTGTAATGACACAAGATTCTGAAGATGAAAATAAATATTCTTTAACAAAAGAATTTGCTTCAGTTTATCAAGTAGATAAAGATTTTAATGCAGATGAAAACCAATACGAATTTATTTTAAACAAATCATGTTTTGCAAGTTCAGATATTAAAGCTGGTAGAGTTCAATGCAATTTAGAATTAACTTTTTTAGATACTGATGGCTCTGAACTTATAACTGATACTTTATATTTAACAATTAATTTTTATAGTGGAAGTACAGTTTTAGAAATGTACACTTTAGGTGGCGAAACAGCTAATGCATACTGGTTAAGTTATTTTAATTCCTATGGTTTTGATATGAGAGTTTATCAAATTTAGGAGAATAAACAATGACTAAAAAAATTATTATTTCAGTTGTTAGTGTTTTAATACTTTCTATTGTTGGTTGTTTTATTGGTATAAATTGGAATTCTATAAAAACTTTATTAAGTGGTTCTAAAATTTATACTTATGAACAAATACAAGATAGTTATGATAAAGGTTATAAAGATGCTAATACAAATGAAACAAATTATTTAGAACAATTAGATTATTATAGAAATTTAGTTGAAGATAATGAATTAGAAATTTTAAATTTAAAAAATACTGTTAATATTTTAGAAAGAACAAATGAAAATAACACACAAACTATTGCTGATTTAGAAACACAAAAACAAACATTAGAAATTGATGTTGAAAATTTACAATTAATTAAAACTGAAAATGAAGAAACTATTACAAATTTAAACTTACAAATATCTTTACTTCGAACAAGAGTTGTTGAATTAACAGCTGATAAAACAGCAAATCAAAACGAAATCGTTTCTTTAAAAAATCAAATTTTAAATTTACAAACTTTAAATACTCAATTACAAAGAACTAATGAATTAAATGCAGAAACGATTACAAGTTTAAATAATCAAATTGCAAATTTAAATTCTCAAATTAGTGAAATGAATACTCAAGTTTCAAATAATTCATCAGTTGTTAATACTTTAAACAATCGAATTACTGAATTAGAAAAAACAGTTTCATATTATGAACAATATATTGCTAATTTAGAAAATGGTGAACAGGTTGTTGCTACTTTTGAATTTGATGGTAGTGTTTATAACATTCAAATTGTTAATAAAAATGATTATGCTGGTGTTGTAACACCAACTTCAACTGATTATGTTAAATTTAATTATTGGGTTGTAAATGGCGAACAAGTAGATTTAACAACTTATGCACTTACAACAAATACAACTTTTGTTGCAAATGTAAGTTATTATTATGATGTTAAATTTATGATTGATACTGAAGTATTTAATTCTCAAATAGTAGAAAAAGATACTTTTGCAGTTCTTCCTGAAGCACCAACAAAAGATGGCTATGTATTTGATGGTTGGACTTCAAATGGTATTGATATTGTTGATACTACTTCTACTGCTATTACACAAAATATAATATTTACAGCTAAATTTACAAAAGTTCATAATGTTACATTTATTTATGAAGATTCTACTTTAGAAATTCAACAAGTTAAAAATGGTCAATATGCTCAAACAGTAAGTGTTGAAAATACTAATTATAAAAAATTCAATGGTTGGTTGTTAAATGGAGCAATTGTTGATTTAACTTCTTATAAAATTACAGCTGATACTGTTTTAACAGCAAATATTACTTATTCTTATGATGTAACATTTATTGTTGATGGTATTATTTATTCTACTCAAATTATAGAAGCTGGTATGTATGCTACAGTTCCAATAAGTCCAAAAAAAGATGATTTGTCTTTTAAAGGTTGGTCTTTAAATGGTTCTGATATTATTAAAATTATTAACTATCCAATTTATGAAAATACAACTTATATTGCTGTTTTTGGTGTTAAGTCTTTTGAATCAGTTGCTTTTTCTGGTGCAAATTTCTTTTCACCAGTTTATATATGGACAGATGGTGAAAATGCTTATTATTCAGAAGGAACTAAACAATTTGTTTTAAATAAAGAAACTTTTACTTGGGAATCTAAAACTTGGAATATTACTGATAGTAATTTTTCAGGTAGTAAAGTTTGGACTTATAAAGGTAATGTTTATTATTCTAGTTATGTTTTAGATAAGGAAACTTCTACTTGGGTTGCAGCAAATTGGAATGGTTATATTCCATCAGGAATTTATATTTGGACAGATGGTGAAGATTATTTTTATTCAAATTGGTCAACACATTATATGTTAAAACAAGAAACAAATACTTGGGAAAAAATAACATTTACAGGTTTAACTAATTTTTATGGTGATTATATTTGGACAGATGGTGAAAATGCTTATTATTCCCGTAGTAGTGATCAATATGTTTTAAACAAATC
>JAFWWV010000047.1 GCA_017523305.1 Clostridia bacterium | reverse complement strand
TTGCCGCCGTCAATAAGCATTGTTTTATCATCACATAAGACAAGGGCTGCATCTGCCTGTCTTTCTTCCTTCTTTTAAAAAATTGAAATTTACAAACAATTATTTAATAAGTTCTTTAAAGCTTTTTCCAAATTTAAAGCTTGGTGCTTTAGATGCTGGAATTGTAATAGCTTGTTTTGTTTGTGGGTTGATACCTTGTCTAGCTGCTTTGTTTTTTACTTTGAATGTACCAAAACCAGCAAGAGCAACATCTTCACCAGCTTTTAAAGCTTCAGCAACTGTTTCAACAAATGCTTTGTATGCTTCATCAGCATCTTTAAGTGTAAAGCCTGCTTTGTTAGCAATTGAGCTTACAACATCTCCTTTGTTCATAAATATTTCTCCTTTTTTTAAATTTAATTTCCTAACTGGATGCCTTGATTATAGCATAAAAAATTGATAAAACCTACTAAATTAAAGCATTTTATCAATTTTTATTGACTTTTTTTAAAAAAAATTAAACAATTTAACCATGAGAATAGCAACTATAGATATTGAACGTGGTATGCTTGCGTGTGACGAAGCGTTATCAAAAGTTCAAAATGAAATTGAAATTTTAGCAATAAACAAGCAATTTAAAGTGTTAAAAGTTATTCACGGATACGGTTCAAAGGGCACGGGTGGAAAGATAAAACACGAACTTTTATTTTTATTACAAACTCTTGTTAAAAAGAAAAAGATTAAAGATTTTGTTCCTAACGACCGTTTTACACAACAAAACGAAAAATACAGTAACTACTTTAAACTTTACCCAGAACTTTTAGTAGATAGTGACTTACAAAACTTAAATCCTGGCATAACTGTAATATTTTTATAAAAAAAAGAGAAAGATTTTTACGTCTTTCTCTTTTGTTTTTAGTTTTAATTACATATGACCTTCGTCGCCATCATTTAAATATAGTACTCCAAGTGTGTTTTTACCACAATGAGCATTAATTGTTGCTCCTGCAGGAGTAATTAAAATTTCTTTAAACTTGCCATAATCTTCTAAAACTTTCTTTGCTGTTTCTATCATTTGTGGTGTTGCTGTTGAGTAAGTAATAAAAACTCTGGTATGATCTGGATTATTATATGTTTTTAAGGTATCTTCAACATATTTTTTAATACAGTTAATCATATTTCCAAAATATTTACGACCTACAACATTTTTACCATTAACAACTTGAATAGAAGGTTTAATTTTTAGTAAGTTAGCACCTAACATAGTTAACATACTGCACCTTCCACCCTTGTGTAAGAACTTTAATTTTTCAATAACAAATGATGCTTGGTTGTTTGGTACACGCTTTTCCACTTTTTCCACAATTTCTTGTGCTGTGTATTTGCCTGTTTTTGCTAGTTCACAAGCGTATAAAACTAATAATGCTGTTCCCGTTGAAAGGCATTGAGAATCAACTGGATAAACGCCTTTTAAGTCTTGTATTGCTATATTTACGTTTTGAAAACAACAAGAAAGGCCCGAACCAACACCGATATGAACTATTTCGTAACCTTCATTTAAATATTTTTCAAAGAACTCTTTAAAATCTTCAGGACTTCTTGATCCTGTTTTTGGTAGGTTGCCTGTTTCATCAAAATATTTATATATATCGTCTGGAGTAATATCTACGCCATCATAAAAGGTTTTATCGTCAAGATTAACCACCAAAGGTAACACTGCTATATCATATTTTTTTATAAGTTCTGGAGTTAAATCTATTGTACTATCTGCTGTGATTTTAATTTTTTTCATACATTAAAACCTCCTCTTAACGACTTTTTACCATTATATATTTTATATTTCAGTTTTTTCTTTGTCAATTTATTGCCAGCATTTTTGCAATTATGCTATAATTTTTTTGAAAATGAATAATAATACAAACGAGTTAAAACCTAAAAAGGCAAACACACATAAAGGTCATAGAGAAAGATTAAGAAACGCCTTTAATAATACCGACGTTACAACTATGCCTGAGCATCAAATTTTAGAATTGATGCTTTCTTTTGTTGTACCACAACGAGATGTTAACCCACTTGCCCACAATTTGTTAAACGAATTTGGTTCTCTTACCAATGTTTTAGAAAGTTCGCCAGACAATTTAAAAAAGGTGAAGGGTGTTGGCGAAGTTGTTGCTTGTTTTTTAAGTTTTTGCTCAAAATTACCTGAAATTTATAAACACAGCAAATCAAAAACTAAAAAGAAGTTGGAAACTCCTAACCAAATTATAGACTTTTTAAAATCTTCAGTTGATTTTAGTTCTGTAGAAAACTTTTACTACATTTGTCTTAGTACAAAAGGCGATATTTTGTCTTTTAAGAAAATGGGCGCTGGTTCTGTTTCGCAACTTTATGTTAACAACCGCGAACTTGTACAACAAATTTTAAAATATCCTACTCATACTGTTGTTATTTGTCACACTCACCCAAACGGTGTGCCTGTTCCTAGTCAAGAAGATATTAATTTTACTATGGGTTTATGTGATTTATTAGACTCACTATCTATTAGGTTATGTGACCACGTAATTTTATCTCCAGACGGGCACTTTAGCTTTTTTGAAAACAAATTATTAGGCACTGGTCTTAAAAGCGAAAAAATGAGTAGTTTAAAAATGAGTTTGCTGTTTGAAGAAGGTTTTAAACTTAAAAATAAAGATTAAACTTTTAAGCCCTTAATTAATTATTTACAAATAAAAAATTCTAAACCAGTTTTTTA
>JAFWWV010000046.1 GCA_017523305.1 Clostridia bacterium | reverse complement strand
AATTTTTTACTAAAAATTTATAAATTTTAAATAAAATTTTATGAAAAAAATTGCCATTTTTTTACTATTTTTTTGTGAAAATTTTTGTATTTTTTATAAAATTTTTAAATTGTTTAAATAAAATTTTTACTATTTTTTTTGTTTTTTATTAAAAATTTTATTGTAAAAAACATATTTTTTTGATTTTTATTTTTTAATATTTTAATTTTTTATTTTAGTAACAAAAAAAACAGGCCTTAGAAATTAATCTAAAACCTGTTTTTTTATTATTTTTTTTTGACTTTAAAACCAAAATTTTTACTATTTTTAAAGCATTATTTTAAGCTTATTTTTTTACTTTTATCTTAATTTTTTTGTTTTTTGGTCTTAAAATCATTACCACTACAACAAAGATAGCCGCAATAGTTAAAGTAGATAATAAACCTACAACCCAATTTAAACTGTTAGTTTGTTCTTCTTCATCAACACCAGGAGTATCAAATCCTACTGAAGAAGTTACTGTGTTATATTTTACAACACCACCGTTAACATAAACAACACAGTTATCTACAAACACGCCTGCACCTTCTTTACCTGCACGGTTAAGCATAATACTACCACCATTTATAGTAAGTTGAGCCATATTTGTTAAGTAGATAGCACCACCATATTCATATGCATGACAACCGTAAATATTGCCACCATTAACAGTAATTAAACCATCATTTGAGTAGATTAAACCACCATTTGTAGCCAAACTTCTTCCAAAATTACCACCATTTATAACAACTGAACCACCTTCGTTATACATAAATCCACCTAAGCCATTAGCGTTACTTGAATTATGTGCACGATTATATCTATAATCACCACCATTAATATAAACATCACCAGTGTTATAAATAGCACCACCTTTACATAAAGCAGTTTCACTATTTGAACGGTTGTTGTACATTGTGCAACCGTTTAAGTAAAGAGTACCATGGTTTTCAACAACAGAAGTACCACCCTCAGTATTATAGAATTGTTCTATTTTTACATTGGATTTTAAGGTTAATATACCTCTATTGTTAAACAATGGAGCTAAGATATTATAAACAGAATAGCCTGCTCTTCCATCAATAATAATTTTACCAGCACCACCACCAAGTGTAAGTTTAACTGGAGTTCCACTTGGTAAACTAATCATATTATTGTTACCAAGTAAAGGAGTAACACCAAAGTAGATTTGTTTATCGGTATAAACATCTTCACTAATAACACCACTTGAACCAACAACATATGTTGTTACGAAGAAAATTGAGCCAAGATCTTCCATACAACTTACCATTTCAGAAAGAAGTTTTATTCCTGTTGGTTTAGTTCCTTCTTTATCAACATAGAAACCATCTTCAACATAGAATACACGATTATATGAAATATTTATTGTTACAAAAGTACTTACTTCATTTTCGTAAATATATTGGTTATTTGGTTTGAATATTACTTTGTATTTTTGAGTTGTATTTGTTGGAGTAATTGTTCCATTTTCAAACTCCCATTTACCTGATACAGCACTGCCATCACTTAAAACTAAACCGTTTTTAAATGTAGCTAAAGACAATGTTTCGCCTTTATTTAAGTAAGCTGTTGGTCTATTTTCTAAAAGCAATATCTTTCCTGTTAATTTTAACTTAACAGAGCCAATAATTGGGTCATTTTTGCCTGTATTATCAACAACTTTATACCAAACCACATAAGTGCCTTTTGTAGTGTATTTTGGACCTTCTGCAGTGTAATTTCCGTCTTCAGCAGACGCAAATGTAACTGTGTAGTCTGTTACACCAATTACTTGAATATCTTCAGCTGTAACAGATTTAAATTTGCCATCAACAGCATGAATTACATCATTTGCAACAGCCTTCATAAACTTGGTTTCGTTAGCTGTTAATACTAATGCATTTAATGTAGAATCAAGTCTTAATAAATATTTTGTATCATCATATACAAAGGCAACTCTATCATTTGTTGTTATTGGTGCACTAGCATCTCTGCCTTTAACAATAACAGAATCAACACCAATAACTTCTGTATTTGTAGAAACAAGTGTAAGGCCTACCAAACTACCTTTTTTAAGACCTGTAGTTAAAATATTTCTATCTGCAGTATTTAAAATATAAAGGTTGCTTGTTACATTTGAACCGTGTGTATTATTTGTAATTATTGGCATTGAAGAACTTTCAATTTTCAATCCATAATAATTACTTGCTGTATTTGCAGCATAAGCATAGTCATAGTAAATACCACCACCAAAACCTGTTGCTTTGTTGTATGTTATTTCGTTATTACCTTTTAAGGTTAATGACATAGCAGTTTCAGATGGTAAATATGCAATAGCACCACCATCACCACCTGTAACGTTAGAAAGAATTTCTTCAGGTTCAATTGTTTGGTTACCATTTTTATCTTTTACACCACCAAAGATACTATCTTCAATAACAACTTCAATACCATTACCATTTGCAAGAGCAATAGCACCACCACTAACTTCAGCGTAGTTACCAATAAAAGTTGAGTTTTTAATTGTTAACATACTATCTGAGTTTTCAGTTTCAACAGCAGTGATATAAATAGCACCACCACTTTCGCCTGCATTGTTATTTTCAAATAAACAGTTTTCAATTATACCATTAAATTCTTCGTTTAAAACAATTGTAATAGCACCACCATTACTTATTGTTCCATTATTTACAAAGTCTGAATAAGTAATAGTTAAATTTTTCAAGTTTTCAAGATATAAAATACCTGAAGATGTTGCAGCAAATTCTGTTCTGTTGTTTTCAAATAAAGTATCGTAAACAACAAGACTACCACCATTACATGATACAACGCCTTTATTATCTTTATTATACATAAACACGCTACTATTAATTGTAAGTGTTGAATTTATAGCTGTAACAGAACCTAAGTTGTCGTTATTGCTACCCATTGCATTACCACATTTAATAGTTGTGTTGGTTAAAGTAACTTGTGCATTGTTTGCATAAATAGCTCTACCATAAGCAGTTGTATTTGCTCTGCGAGAAGTGTTATCAATTGTAACATTTCTAACATCAACAACTGAGTATGTATCTGCATAAATACCAGAACCAGTTTGAGTAACGTTATTGTCAATATAACCACCTAAAACAGCTGTATATGAATTTATACCAGAATAAATTGCAGCGCCTTTACTTGAGTTAAAACTTTGAGAAGTTTTTTCAATGTAGTTATCAATAATTTCGCCATCATACATATACATTTCGCCAAAGTTAGCAATACCTAAACCAGCTACTCCTGTACTACCACTAGATGGACCGTTGTTGCTTATTAAACCACCATTAATAATAAGTTTGCCTTTTTCGCCATTGTAAATACCACCACCATAAAGTTTCATGGTATTTCCGTAGATTTCACCATCGTTAAATGTTAAAGATCCTTGGTTATAAACAGCACCACCATTATTTTCTGAAAGGTTGAAATAAATTGAACCACCACTTATTGAGAATAAACCACCTTCAGCATTATAGATAGCACCACCACTACCTAAAACAGTTTGACTTTCGTTAACAGCTTTGTTTCCTAAGATTTCGCCACTTACAAAGTTTACAGTACCTTTGTTGTAAATAGCACCACCATTTACAGCTGTGTTTTTGTGGAAACCAATATCTTCAAGAGATATTAAACCTGTTGAATCATTATAAACTGCACCATTTTTAATTGTGTTGTCATGAATTGCAGTTTCTTTAAAACTAAGAGAACCAGCATTGTAAATTATGCCGTTTGATTTTGCAACATCATTAGCTGTAACTTCACCACCAATAAACTTAACTTCTGCACCATTTTCAATATAAACAGAACCATTAATACAATAGTTGTTGCTTGAAGTGTTTGTATGACCAGTAATAAGTGTATTAATTAATAAACCACTGCTACCTGTTGAGAAGTATAAAGAACCACCATTTACAGCATAGTTGTTTTTAAGTGTACCATTTTCAAATTTTAATGTACCACTCTTAATATTAATTAAACCACCTTTACCATCAGCATTTTTGTTTGTGTTGCCATGAACTTCACTATCGTTAATACTAAAGTAAATGTTTTTATCAATAACAATTAATGCTAATTTATCATTTGTATTGCCATAAATTTTACTGTTTGAAATATCAAATCTTGGCAAAGTAATTGAAGGAGTATCAAAACTAAATAATGTAGCATTATCACCCTTACCATAGTTACCACTAATTGTAACTCCATTTAAAACAGTTGCGTAAACAGCACCAAAGTGAATTAATGAATTACCTTCAATGTAGTTTCCAGTAAGTTCAGTATTAGTAATATTAGGTTCAGTTTTTGAATAAATAGCTGTACCTAAACCAGCAGCACGGTTACCAATAAACTTACTATTATTTACTTTAAGTTCTCCAACAGGATTTGCAAAGTAAACAGCAGCGCCGTCACCAGCTGTAGTATTTTCATTAATTAATGTGTTTTCAATAATTAATGAAGCTTTTTCACTATTACTATAAATACCAGCACCAGAAACTTCAGCGTAGTTGTTATGAATATTTGAATTGTTAACAGTTAAACCTGCAGCAAACCAAATACCACCACCAACTTCTTGTGCGTCATTATCATAAATTTGAGCATTATTTACAATAGCATCCATAGTAGCTAAAACACCAGCACCACTTATAGCTTTATTGTCATAAATTTTAGTTCCATCAATTTTTAATGGAGCAAATACAAGTAAGCCACCACCTAAACCGTTAGAAACGTTTTTAGTAATTTCACCACCAACAACTTCAAGGCTACCACCATAAACACCTACACCAGCGCCACCAATTAAATCTTTAAGAGTTCCACTAGCTGTAGCGAAATAATATGGAGCAAATCCTGTATCAGTAACAAATACTCTATCTGGAATAGTTGTTTCTTGGTTAGAATCCTTGTTTGCAGGAATAAATTTGTTGTTACTAATATTTGTATTTTTTAATACAACATTTGAGTTATAACTAACAAAACCTGAGCCAAAACCTGATATAATTGAGTTTCCAGAAATTTTAGCGTTTTCAATGGTTACTTTTTGCATGTTACCAACTAACATACCACCAGCAGTATACCAACCAGAAGTATCAGATGAAGTTACAGAACTTCTTGCAGTGTTATCTAAAACTTTTAAGTTTTTAAATGTTAAAGTTTCTTCTGCAGAACCAACTACTCTAAGTGCTGCCCAATATTGAACATTATCTTTTAAGTATAAATCATCTACAACACCTTCACAATTTGTAAAGCTAACTGTTGACCATGGTTTACCTTCTGTATAGCGTTGATTTACTACAGTTACGTTTTCTAAATCTAACACCATATATTTGATGCTCATTGCAATACCATCGTGAGCAAAGTCGCCCAACTTCATATTGTCGTTTATTACAACATTTTTCATTGATACTTTATTGTTACTTCCTGCTATGGCTGTATAAACACCAAAAACAGAACCACAATAGTTATCTGCAAATAATACATCTTTAACATAAATATTCATATCTGTTTGAGCAGTGGTGGTTCCACTATTATAAATAATGAACATATAGCCATCAACAGATAGATTATTGCAAACATTAATATTGCTTATTGATGTATTAGTACCTGTTCTAACCCCAACAGCTACCATACTATAATTAAGGTCCCAATCTCTTCTATTTATATTGTTTTTAAAATCAAGATTATCTAAAGTTAAATCGCCTGCAATAAAATAGAACATAGAGTAATAATTAATATTTTGTCTATTAGAATGGTCACTAAATATACTATTTGTTACAGTTGCTTTGCCTGTAGCATTAAGATTTAAGTAAGACATCGCACCACTATAACCATTTACTGTTTGATAATTATGATGAACATAAACATTATCTACAGTTACTTCACTATTTGCTATTGTTGAATTATTAATATAGAAAGATGAACCTGTGCCATAACCTAAATTATAATTAAACTCTGTATTAGTTAAGGTTAAAGTTTTAACTTCTCTTACAGAAAGAGTACCTCTACCACTACCTTTAATACCATTGCGATAGAAATAACAATTATCAACTTTAGCGCTTGTAGCAGTTTGAATATCAACAGCTGTACCATAACAAGAATCTGCACTTGCGTTTGTATAGTTGTTTTCGAAAATACAATCTTTAATTTCGATATTTACACAATTGTATAAACCTAAAGCACCACCACCTTGGTTGGAGTAGTTGTTGTTAAATTCACAATTATAAATTAAAACATTGGTTTTTGTGTTTGCATAAATTGCACCACCACGACCACCATAGTTTGCGTTTGTAGTATGATGAGCATAGTTGTTATTAAAAATACTATTAGTAACTTTTAAAGTAATTTCTGTAGTTAAACCATTACCATACATACATATTACACCGCCACCAACTTTTAAATTATGTTGAGAAGCAGTTGTATTTCTGTTGTACTCAAAAACACTATCGTTTATCTCTAAGTTACCTTTTGAGAAAATTATACCACCTTCAGTTGTTACATTTTCTTTATGAAGAGAATGGTTATCTCTCATTATAACATTATTAAATATAACTGAACCTAGGTTGTATAAAACAGAAGTTGTTTTTTGGGCAACAGAGTATGCGCAGTTTTCAACAATACTGTTGTTAATTGTTAAGGTTGCATTTGCTTCAACATCAAAAAATCTTTGTGTTGCCTTAAGAACTTCTACGCCGTTTACCTTGTAGTTACCGTTAAAGTTTAAGTTATTAATTGTAAGTTTTTTACCATTTTTAACTTGAATAACAATACCAGTATTATACATTGCTGAACTTGAAAGGTAATATCTATATAAAGTTAAACCATTACCTTCAATAACAGTATCAGCAGTTATTTGCCATACGCTCATTGCAAATACTTTATCACAGCCAGTTTCTTGTGCAATCTCTAGTACCCTATCCCAAGTTTTAACTGGGGTTTGTGGTGTTCTACCATCATTAGTATCATCAAGGGCTGCGTTGTTAGGGTCGAAGAAAATATAATTGCTAATATCACGACCATCATTTACAGCAGTAGCACTTGCAGCGGCTAAAGTAATACAATAATTGCCTGTAGTATTTTTCCCAACGGTAAAACCATTAACTTTAATATGTTTAATTGTTTCGCTTATTTTTGCATCAGTTTTTTCGCCATTATAACTTGCAATAGCATCACCCACAACAGCATTGCTTGGTACTACAAAGTTTACAAGAGCTTTTGCTGTTAATTCACCAACTATGATTGTTGGGGTCAATATTGGACTAAAATATTCTAAACCAGAAACATATACACAGTTTAAACCACTTTCACTTGATTTATAGTGTATAAGGTTTATGATATCACCTTTAGAAATATTTTTAGAATAAGAACCTTCTACCCCTGAAGTTGTTGCATTTACTTTTTTATCTTCAGCTCCATTAATTTTTACTTGGAAATAAGAACCTGAATAACCATTAATAAAGTAATCGAATGACAAGTTAAAATCTTCTGTAGCAACCATTGTATATGTTGCTGTATTCCCTGCATTATAACCATTATTGCTAACTAAAGTTCCATCATTACTTTCAACAAAAGTATAAGTTGTGGTTGTTGGTTGTACATAATAAGGTTTGTCAGCACTATCAATGCTGTTTGTTACATAGGTAGTTACATTAGCTTTTCCATCAAGAGTAATACCTTTTATAATAGGAGTATCTTTACCAGTATGGGTACTATCACTATCCTTGCGATATCTAAATTGTAAATATTCTCCAGCTTTTAAATATTCTGTACGGCTTGTTTCACCTATACTATAAGTTCCACTAATAATTGTTGACCCGTTTTTATAAACATATAAATAATCACCAGATTCAGTACTAATTGCATAAGTAAAAGATACTTCTACTTCTTGTAATGCTGTAAATTTAAGATATGAGCTTGAACTAGGAACACCTGAATTGCCAGCAACCAAGCCACCTTCGCCTACCTTCCAAGGATAAGTTGCATCGTTTTCAACAGCAAAAACTTTCTTTTCTACTGTTTCAGAAGTTCTTGTTTTGTCAAAAGTAGTTGTTAAAATTGGAGCAGTAATAATTGGAGTTCCACTAATATCTATAATACTAGTAGTTTCAATTGAGTAATTTAAAACTTCTCCGTTAGAACGAGTAACTTGTTTTGTTCCATTTGTACTATCAATAATACCACCAGAAATTGTTATACTTTCATTAAGTTGATTATTACCTTTAATTGCTAATTCTTTATTATTAACAATTAAACCACCAGTCATAACAAAATCTTTTGTATTGTAAACACCTATGTCGTTGTATTGAACGCTACCATTTTCTAAAACAAAATCTCCGCTATTATAAATTCCATAATCGTTGTTTTGAATTATGCCACCATTTAAAACAGCATTTTTGGTATAAATACCATATTTACAATTTTCAATATAACCATCAAAAGTAATATTAAATTTTGCAGTTGTAGTGTTATAAATACCATATAAACAATTTAAAATTTCTACATTTTCTAATTTTAAATTAACATCTGTTCCACCATGATAAATAGCATAAGATCTAGCATGTAAAATTTCAGTATTTTTAATTTGTACAGATTTTAAACTTGTAAAATAAATATTATAAGTTTGTGCATATAAAATTCTACAGTTATTAATATAAATAGGTTGATTGTCACCAGAGTAACCACTCAAGTAAATATTATGGTTATAATTACTTTCAAAAACACAATTATCTACTTTTGTTTCACTTGAATTGTAAATGTAAGTAAAATATAAAGCATTTACATTATCAACAAAATCACAGCCTACAGTTTCTGATGAGTATGAATAATAATAATTAATACCATAATAATTATTAATAAAATCACAATTTTCAACTTTAAATTTGGTACTATTTGCCCCGGCATTAGTAACATAAAAACCATAATAGTTTGATGAAAATTCACAATCTTTAATTAAATTCTCACCCCTTGGGCTACTAATATACAAACCATAACAGTAGTTATTATAAAAATTACAATTTTCTATTTTTGTATTTTTAGAATATTGAATCAATACAGCAGAAGAACTCGCATAAAGATTACTAAAAGTACAGTTTGTCATAACAAGAGATTTTGCATAATTAATGTTTAATAAATATGAGCTTGTACCATAAAAGTTTTTAACTGTCACATTGTCAAAAACAATATCATATGGGGAAGAACTATTAGATGAATAAATTAAATAATGTGTTTTATTACTATCTTCAAAATAATTTCCGTCAAGAGTTAAGTTTTTAATAGTCATACTTGATTTTAAATTTATAAGGTATGAATTATAATATGGTTCATTATTTGCCGATTTAGTATACATTACAAATGTAACATTTTTAAAATCATAAGTTGCATTATCTTCAATAACCATAGTTGAGTACAAATAAACTATTGATTTCTTGCTATGGTCAATGCAGTCGTTCCATAAATATTCAAAGGTTCTTACTGGGAAAGTTGGGTTTGTACCTTTTTGTACAATTATGTCACCTATCCCAGGAATAGAGAAATCTATATCTGTAGCTCTGCCTGTGCTATTACTACAATCTAAATAATAAACATTAGTTTGCTCTTCTGTACCCACATCTGCTTTTGTAACAATGTATGTTCCATCAACTTTCAACTCCCAACCAAATAAAGTAAATTTAATTAAATAATCGTTCATTTCAGTAGCAGTTGCCACATATGAAACACCAACTAATTTTAAACCAGAACTTATATTTGAAGTTGTGTACAAAAGAATTTTTACAGGATTTTTAAATGAAGTAGCATTCGTTAAAGTAATACCACTTGCTGATGATTCAGGATAACAATAAATTTTACCAATATCATTGTTGGTTCCTTCTAAATATACTTTAGGGTACCATATATCAATGGTATTGTTTTTAATTTCTGCATTTGTTAAATTTAAGTCTAATCTATAAGTTTGATTTGTACTGTAAGAATATATTCCTGCTCTGTTATTATTTATAATTTTTGGACTTCCGCTATAAACATTAGTTTGATATGCAGTAGATTTATAATCATAAATACCATATTCTGAACCACTAATTTCACAATTACTATCAAAATTAATTTGTGTAACTACATATGGACTTGATTGTCCACCATAATAACCACCAAAACCAACCCAACTATTATCTATAATTTTTGTGTTTTTAAAATTAACTGTTTTTGTACTTGTTGTAGGATTTGAAGCATTATAATAAGCATAAGAATAAATAACAACACCACCATAAATACTACTGCTAGGACTATAATTGTATTTGTTACAACCCTTAATTACACAATTAGTAATATTTATAATTGATGTATAATTGTGTGAAGAAGATAACTGACCATTACCAAGACTTAAATATATACCGTAATTATTAACATTTAAAATATTAATATCAGTAATATTAATAGTTCCTATAGTATTACCACTAGAACAAGAAATTCCAGTACTAGAGAGATTTTCCAAATCAAAACCTGAAACATTTGTTTCTTTTCCTTGGCTAGAACTTAAACTAATACCTGTTGAAACATTATGAATTTTTGTATTTATACCTTTTACTGTTGAACCTGCAGCTATATTTATACCTGAACCAGAACAATTAAATAATTCGCTGTCTTCTACTATTACTTCACTATCAGAACTTACTACATTTATACAATAATTAGAATTTTCATATAAATAGCAATTTTTAATGGTTATTTTAGTGTTTGAATTTATATATATTGCTTGATATGCTCTGTATATGTGACAATTTTCAATTATAGCATCTGCTTTTGAGCCTACAGTAATCATGTTAGTTGAAGAATAAGCGTAATCGTAAATAAAACAATTTTTTATTTTTGCATTTGCACCATAAAAATTAAGGCCATTATCTACATCATAAATCATACAATCTTCAACAAGTAATTGATAAAAATCGTTTTCAGTGTTTGTGGTTGAATTTGTAAAATATAATCCATATTTGTTAACACCTTTTTCACCTGAAATATCACAATTTTTAACTGCCGCTTTTGTATTGGCGCCCCAAAGATTTAAGTTAAATGCATAACCTTGAGCATACTTGTCGTTACTAGAAACAACACATCTTAAAATATCAACTGATGAATTATTTATATATGAATATACATACAAGTTTTGATAACTTGTATTATCCACAAACTTTGTATCTGTAATATCTAAATCAAGTTTTGCTCCTTTATAAACATAAAGTGTTATTACTGATGCATTAGAACTAGTAAAACTACTTGAAAAATCTGAACCATTATCAGTAAACACACAATTATTTATATTAAAATTAGCTTCATTATTTTTTGTGTTAGCATTACTTGATGAATTAACAAACAATATTGCTGAACCATAATAATACCTTGTTCCACTTACTTTATTACTTGTAAAGTTTGTATTTATAACATTAACATTTACATTTTTAACATAGTCTTTACTATAATTTGCGTAAATACCAATACCCATACCACCACGAGTATAACTAGTAATACTTTCACTATAGTTGTGACCACTAGTGATAGAAGCCAATGTATTGTTTGAAATGTTACAATTATTAACATTTAAGTTAATTTCAACATTTTGTGCATTTTGGTCTGTATTATCAATACAAAGACCTACGCCATAAACTCTTGTTGAAGCGCTTACAGTGCTATCCATAGTAATGGCGTTGTTTATAATGTTTGTATTATTTAATGTTAATCTGTAATTTCCGTTTGAGTTGTTTGCTTTAACATATATACCTGCACCATTTACTTTTGTTGCATTATTTCTAACTATTACATTGTTTAAAATTAAGTCTAAGCCAACTTCCATATAAATAGCAGGATTTGAAATTAAATAATCTTTAAAATATTTTTCAGTTCCATCTTTATCAGCATTACCGTCAATAATTAAATTGTTAATTTTTACTGTTACATTACTTACAACAAATTTAATCATATTATCAGTAAAATCAATATGTCTTTTTAAAATTATATTGTTACCATTAATATTAACAGCACCTGAAATTTCCCAAGTTTCTAACAAGTAAACTGTTGTTGGGTTTAAGGTTAAAACGTGGTCCCAAGTTCCAACAGCTTGAGCTTTTGTTAAGCCTGTGTTTGTATCACTACCAGTTTTTGGTTTAAAGTAAACTTCTTTAGCTGTTATTGTTTGGTTAACTCTTATATAATAGTGATTGTTTGCTATGTCATAACAAGCTACAACATGTGTACCATATGTAATAGCTGTAGATCCATTATACCAAGTAATTTTTGAAGCAAAAGTTTTCCATTCTTCTTCAGTTGGCATTTCATCTGGTGTTGCAACAAGGTCTAAAATCATACCATTAACTATGTTTACACCATTAATAGTTGTTGAAACATATTTCATAGTTAAACCATTGTTTATTTTTGAAATGTCACCAACCAAGTGAATTTTAGCTGTGTCTTGACTATCAACTCCTGCACCTATACTGTTTCCTAGGTAAAAATTATTAATATAAACATATACTTCGCCATAAGCATTTATTACAGCGTTATTTCCTGAACATTGATTGTTATAAAACTCTCCACCATAAAAGTAAGCTTCGGCAGTTCTGTTAACATATATAGTAGAAGCACAATTATAGTTATTATGTATTACTCCACCATACATATTAAATTTAGCACCGTCACAAACACGCATTACTAAAGCGTTTGCTCCATTTTGGGAGTTGTGTTGGTTTGCAGATATAACTGCATTTTTGCTACCATATTCGCCAAAGTT
>JAFWWV010000045.1 GCA_017523305.1 Clostridia bacterium | reverse complement strand
TTAACATTAGCAGGTGGTGTTATTATCACATTTGCAAAAGAAATTCTAAATATGATAACAGGTTAAGAATTATCACAGAGGCAAGATGTAAAAGTCTTGCCTTTAATCTTTTTACAAGGAGGTGTTAATATTGAGTGATAATTGGGTAGTGCAAAACTTACAAAATGCACTAGAAACTTGGAACTCTAAATTAAGTGAAATATGGACTTTAATTACACAAACACCAGAAACCTTTAAAGGTGGAACGATATGGAATGTAATTATAAATATTCACGGTGCAGTACAAGCAATAGGACTTGCTTTATTAGTTTTATTTTTTGTAGTTGGTGTAATGAAAACTTGTGGCTCATTTGCAGAAGTTAAGAAACCAGAACACGCTTTAAAATTGTTTATAAGATTTGCAATAGCAAAGATAGTAATAACTTATGGATTAGATTTAATGTTAGCATTATTTAAGATTATACAAGGGGTTATTACAACAATAGTACAAGCGTCTGGATTTGGAAGTGCAACGCAAACAGTATTGCCACAAGAGATTATAACAGCAGTAGAAAGTTGTGGATTTTTTGAGTCAATACCATTATGGGCTGTCACATTGATAGGTGGCTTATTTATAACAGTTTTATCTTTCATTATGATAATGACTGTATATGGTAGATTCTTTAAATTATATTTATATACTGCTATTGCACCTGTGCCATTATCAACATTTGCAGGTGAGCCAACACAACAAGTTGGTAAAAGTTTTATTAAATCATACTGTGCAGTTTGTTTAGAGGGTGCAATTATAGTTTTATCTTGCATTATATTTTCATTATTTGCATCTAGTCCACCTGTTGTTGACGCAAGTGCAGCCGCAGTCACACAAGTTTGGAAATATATTGGTGAGTTAATATTTAATATGTTAGTTCTAGTAGGAACAATAAAACTATCAGATCGTGTTGTTAGAGAAATGATGGGATTATAGAAAGGAAAATGATTATATGAAAGAATTTATTGAAAAAGAAAAATTAAGAATAGAAGAATTCTTAAAAGATAGTATGGAACATCAAGATAAAAAAATAGATTATATTTTATATAAATCTGATACAAAAGAAACAAATATTCTTTGTAGTAATTCTTCTAGTGAGGAGGCAATAGAATTTACACCGATTACTAAGAATTATCAAGATGGTTATTCTAATGTTCCAGAGTGGGATTTTAATTTTGATTATTATATTTATAATCTTTTAGAAGAAGGATGGCAAATAGGATATATGACACCAGAAGTTCATTATAGTATTTGGAACTCTATACACGAGTTATATCCAGAAGATATTGATTATAAAGACGGAGTGCAAAATTATTTACAATATTGTGCAGATAATGGTATTACAAAAGAGTTTTTAGATAAAAATACAGAACTTGATACACCAGATATTATGAATTATTTTGAAGGACTAGCAATGTTTGAAACAATGGAATATAAAGGATATATCATTGAGGCTGATGATGTTAATTTTGATAATGATAAAGAAAATCTAGTTAATATATATGAATCTAAAAGAGATTATGAAAATAAAGAGAGTATTGAAGTAGTATCATTAAATACAATAGGACTAAAACAAAATATAAAAGATTATATTGATGAAACTTATATGATGAAAGATATAGATGTGCCAAGTGAAAGAGCATATCTTAATTTTGTTTTAGGGTATGATTTACTACAAGATATGTTGAAAAAATCTGATAAACCAGAGTGTGATATAAGTTATGACTTTTGTGATTATGTATCTGCAAAGTTTATGAAAAGTGAAGAATATAGAAATACAAGACATTCAACTTATGAAATGTTAGAACAATGGATAAGAGATAATGAAAACCTTATTCAATATGAGTATAATGACTTTATAGGTAAAGAGTATGAAACTTATAATGATAAGACAGTATTATTGACAGGTATGAGAAAAGACCAACCGATAGTTTTAGTTGAAAGAGTAGTTGATGAAAAACCAGAATATATAATAGGAATTAACTATGAAATTAAAGATAATAATTTAAGTTGGGGATATGGCTATTATTATGATGACGATATTAAAAAAGCACTTAACGATTATCAAAAAGTAATTGAGGGTGGAAACTTAGCAGATACCTTTATTAAAAAAGAAGAATTAAAAGTAAAGTATGTAGGTATTGATAGTTGGGACAGACCTGTTTATAAAGATAAAGAGGGTAATATTTATAAAGATGTTAATTTAGGCAGAGGCGAAATAGATTTGCATACTGCTGTAAATAATGATTTTTATGGTGAGCCAGATTCACCTATAAGTGATGATATTAAAGTAAGTGTTATAAAAAGTTTTAATAAAAATAAAGATAGAGAAAGGTAGGGTTATATGGAAGTTAAAATAAATAGAGAAATACGAAACTATACTGAAAGTATATTCTTTGGACTGTCACTACGACAGTTCATTTTTTCTGTATTGGCTTGTGGAGTAGCAGTGCTACTCTATTTTTTATTAAAAGGTAAGTTTGGAATAGAAACATTATCTTGGGTATGTATTTTAGGTGCTGCACCTTTCGCTGCACTTGGCTTTATAACATACAACGGAATGACTGCTGAAAAGTTTATATATGCTTGGATTAAGTCAGAGTTTCTAATTCCTAAACGATTAACTTTCAAGCCAACAAATTATTATTATGAATTATTAAAAGACAAAATTGAAAAGGAGGATTTAAAGAATGAAAACATTGAAAATGTTATTCAAGCAGGATAAAGAAGTTTTTGTAGTACCGAAATGTGTTCAAGATATAATTCCTGTTAATAAAATATGGCAAGATGGAGTATTTCAAGTAGG
>JAFWWV010000044.1 GCA_017523305.1 Clostridia bacterium | reverse complement strand
TGCAGCTTATGTTGGTCCTTCAGAACACCATGGCAATGGTTTTAATCCAACAGGTAGTGCAATGTGTGTAGATTCTTCAGAAGGTTATCAAAACACATTAGTTATTAAACTTCATGGTGGTTTATTTACAACAGTTTCTTACGAAGCAGTAGGTATTGAAGAATTTGTAACATATAAAACAACTCCAATTAATAGTTATAGTACAGTTGAAATTTATATGGAAAGCTTTAATGGTTTACCAACTTTAAGATTCCAAAATGATTCTTCACTTCAATGGAAATAATATAAATAAAACAAAAAAAACATCTTGAAATTTTCAAGGTGTTTTTTTTATTATCTCTTTTGTTTATATTCTTTTATAAAAACTTTAATTTGTAAAAATTGCAAAACTGTAAGGCATAACTCTAATTGTTTTTGGTGATTGTTTTTTTGTTAAGTAATTTGTTAATTTTTCATCTAAAGTAACACTTACTTCCTTATCGCTACAGTTAGTATATACTACAACTTTTTTTCTTCCTGTTACCCTTTCAAAACCAAAAAGACCATTGTTTGCACATAAAACATTTAATAGACCTTTTTCAAAAACTGGATTGTTTCTTAACTCTCCTAAGAACACATACCAGTTTTTTATTTTTTTGTTTTGTTTATCCCAAGGGAAACATACTCTACAATATGGAGCACCTACTCCCTTAAGACCTTGTTCGTCACCATAGAATATACAAGGAACGCCCATTACTGTAAATTGAATTAAAGTTGCTATTTTAAGAAGTTTAAAAGTTTGATTATCACAATTATTAGTTACTTCGCTTAACACAGAGTAAATTCTTGAAGTATCATGTGTACCTAAAATAGTCATTAAATTATCTCTAACATCTTTAGGGTAATGATCTTTAATCATATAAAGAGTATTTCTTAAATTTTCACTGTTACCAGTTGTAACATAATTTATAATACTATCTTTAATTGGATAGTTCATAACTGAATCAAGTTCAGCGCCTAAAAAGTATTTTTTTCTTTCATCATAAGCAATTTTATTTGATGCATCTTCCCATACTTCACCAAGTAACAAGCAAGAACTTCTTACTTCGCGGGCTGACTTACAAATTGCTTTTAAGGTTGTTTCACTTAACTCATCTACTACATCAAACCTATAACCCAAAATACCCATATTTAAGTATTTTTGAATTACTCCACCACTTTTAGTTAAGAATTTAACAAACGAAGTATTACCCTTTTTAATTTGTGGTAAAGTATCAATTCCCCACCAACTAGAATACTTGTTTGGGTGCTCTTGAAACTCATACCACTTAAAATAAGGCGATTTTTGGCTCTGATAAGCGCCAACACTATCATACCTATTAAGTTTATTAAAGTAAATACTGTCGCTTCCTGTGTGGTTAAATACGCCGTCTAAAATTATATTTATATCTTTTTTGCGCGCTTTTGCAATTAATCTTTTTAAATCTTTTTCACTACCTAACATACTATCAACTTTTAAATAGTCGGCAGTATCATATTTGTGATAACTATTTGCTTCAAAAATTGGACTTAAATAGAGTGTAGAAACATTAAGTGATTTAAAGTAATTTAATTTTTGTTCAATACCTTTTAGAGTTCCCCCAAAACACTCACGATTTATAATTTCAAAGTCGTGAGAATTTTTAGTTATTTCGCCACCCCAGTCATCACGTAATATTAAATCAAATCTTGGTTTAACTTTACCTACCCTATTAAACCTATCAACAAAAACATGGTACATAATACCACCCTTAAAAGAGTTTTTTGTACGCGACTTTTTGTTATACACAAGTTGTTGGAATCTTGTTGATAAATTTCCTGTTGGTTCAACATCAAAATTTGGTTTAGGTTGCAAATAAAATTTGTGTTCTCCTTGATAAACTTCAAAGTGATACCAATAAAGACCAGATTTTTCGTATTGAACAGAACAAGTATATTCTATTTTATCGCCTATATCAGTTTGAGTCATACTAACTTTTTCAGGGTCAGCAGAAAAATCATAGCTGTAGCAAAAATCTACAGCTGTTGAATTTATCTCTTTTGAAATTTGTAAGGTATAAGTTACCTTTTGGTTCCTTTTTATAGGTCCAGCAGGTAACTTATTGTAAATAGGGTTAAACCAATACATTAATTTTTCCTTTAAATTATTTTGTTTTCTTTAAATCCCAAATATCTTTTGCATAATCTTCAATACTTCTATCTGAAGAGAAATATCCCATTTTTGAAATATTTTTTAAACATTGTTTATGCCATAAAGCAGGTTTTCTGTATAGTTTATCAAGTTTTTCGTGTGCTTCAACATATGAATCAAAGTCGGCTAAACACATATAAGGGTCACCAACATCTGCAGTACTTAATAAATATTTTGCAAGATCGCTAAATGATACACCATTAAAACCTTTATTTAACATATCAATAACTGTTTTGATTTTTGGGTTTTTGCTATAGTATGTAGCTGGTTCATAATGAGTTTTCCAAACATTTTCAACTTCATCAGCTTTCATGCCAAACATAAAAGAACTATTTTCGCCACAAACATCAGTAATTTCAATATTTGCACCGTCAGCAGTACAAATCATTAAACCACCATTGTATACAGCTTTCATATTACCAGTTCCACTTGCTTCTTGACCTGCAAGAGAAATCTGTTCTGAAACGTCAGTTGCTGGCATAAGTTTTTCAGCAATAGAAACTGAATAGTTTTCAACAAAAACAATTTTTAATTTTTTATTTACTTTTTCGTTATTATTAACTTCTTCTGCAAGTTGGTTAATTAAATAAACAATTTCTTTTGCTCTTCTATATCCTGAAGCTGCTTTACCTGCAAAGATAAATGTTTGTGGTGTAATGTCTGCTTCTGGGTTTGCTTTTAAAACTGAATATAAATAAATTATGTATAAAACATTTAATAATTGACGTTTATATTCGTGAATTCTTTTTGCTTGAACGTCAAATCTTGATTTAGGGTCAATTTTAACCCCTTGAGTTTCATAAATAAATTTTGCAAAATCTTCTTTGTTTTTAAATTTAATTTTTTCAACTTCTTTAATAACTTTTTTATCGTCTAAATACTTACCAAGTTTTTCAAGTTCGTTTGCGTTCTTTATAAACTTTTTACCAATTAAACTTTCAATTAAATTTGATAATCTTGGGTTGCTTTCACAAAGCCATCTACGATGAGTAACACCATTTGTTACGTTTGTAAATTTGTTTGGATAGTAAGCACTAAAGTCACCCAATAAATCATCTTTTAAAATATTTGAGTGAAGTTTTGAAACGCCATTAATTTTATGTGCTGAAATAACAGCAAGATTAGTCATTCTAACTCTTCTGTTACTAATTACAGCCATATTTTCAATAGTATGACCAGGCAAACCTTTTAGGTGTGCTTCGTTTCTAAATCTTCTATCAATTTCTTTAATAATGTTGTAAATTCTTGGAACAGTTCTTGCAATTAAACTTTCGTCCCAAACTTCAAGAGATTCTTTTAAAACTGTGTGATTTGTATAACTTACTGTTTTAGTTACAATATCCCATGCTTCTGCCCATGAAAGTTCATTATCGTCCATTAAAATTCTCATAAGTTCTGGTACACATAAAACAGGGTGTGTATCGTTGATATGAACGGCAATAAATTTAGGTAATAGTTTTAAATCTTTATACCTTCTAATATGGGTTGCAACAATACTTTGCATTGATGCTGAAGCCAAGAAATATTGTTGTCTAAGTCTAAGTGACTTACCTTGCATATGGTCATCAGCTGGATACAAAACTTTGCTGATAAGTTCAATTTCGTTCTTTTCTGCTAATGCTTGAGCATATTCTCCTTGAGAGAATTTTTTTGTATCAAAAGCATTAAAACTTTTTGCTGACCATAATCTTAAAACTGCAACGTTTTTAGAGTCATAGCCATTAAACATCATATCGTAAGGAAATGCTTCTACTTCAGTGCAATCGTTGTATTCAACTTTCATATGTCCGTTTTCAACATACTCGTTAATGTAACCACCAAACCTTACAACACAAGCTTTGTCTGGACGTGGAATTTGCCAAGTATCGCCACTTGAAAGCCATTCATCAGGAAGTTCAGTTTGTTTACCATCAACAAATTTTTGTTTAAACAAACCATAATCATACCTAATACAATGACCTGTTACTGGGTAATCAAGAGTTGCTAATGAATCTAAAAAGCAACTTGCAAGTCTACCAAGACCACCGTTACCAAGACCAGCATCGTCTTCAAGTTTATAAACATTTTCAATGTTTTTACCTTTTGCTTTTAAAACTTTTTCAACTGTTTTATCAAGACCTAAATTGAAAAGACTTGTTCTTAAAGTCTTACCAATTAAAAACTCCATACATAAATAGTTAACAGCTTTTGCGTCACTTTTTTTACAACTTTTGCTAAATTTTCTACGTTTTTCAAAAGCCTTATCAATTGCAATGTGTGCTAGTGCATTAAAAATTTGCTTATCTGTAGCATCAGCAATTGAAATATTATAATATTTTTGAAGTTGTTGATCTATTTTTAAAAGGGTTTCTTTATCTGCGCTATTTTTTGTACTAACCTTTGTACTCACTTTATTTCACTCTCCTACTTTAATAGTTAAATTACTTAATTAATTCTTCATATATTTTTACATATTCTTTTGCTGAATTGTTCCAACTAAAATCTACATTCATACAAATTTTAATTTTTTCTTTCCAGGATTCTTTATCTTTATAATCATTTAATGCTCTACCAATTGAATAAGCAAGGTCGTCAGCATTATATCTTGCAAATGTGTAACCATTGCCACCTTCTGGGCAACCAAAGTCTTTAATACTATCTTTAAGACCACCAGTTTCACGAACAACAGGAACAGCACCATATCTGCTTGCAATCATTTGTGAAATACCACAAGGCTCTGATTTTGAAGGCATTAAGAAAATATCTGAACCAGCATAAGCTTTTCTTGCTATTTTATTGCTATAACCTAAACACACTTTAACTTTGCCTTTGTATTTGTTTTCTAAATACTTAAAGTAGTTTTCAAACTCGCTATCACCATTTCCAGTAACAATAAGTTGAATATCTTGGTTTAAGAAGTTTTCAAAACAATGTTTAATTAAATCTAAACCTTTATGTTTTGCCATACGTGTAACAATGGATAAAACTGCTACATTTTCATCTTGATTAAGACCAAACTCCTTTTGAAGTGCAAGTTTGTTTTGTTTTTTTACTTCAAAAGTTTCAACATCAAAATTGTGGTAAACTTCTTTATCAGTTTTTGGATTGTAGAAGTCATAATCTACACCATTTAAAATACCAACTGTTTTATAAGAATTTTCTTTAAAAATTGAATGTAATCCATTGCTATGTTCTGGAGAATAAATCTCGTTTGCATAACTTGGACTAACAGTTGTAAATTTATCACAGCAAACAACTGCGCCTTTAACTAGGTTAATAGCATTATCAAATTCTACTAAACCTTTATTTTTTTGTTCAATACCAAAAAGGTCTGTTAATAAACTTAAATCAAATTTGCCTTGATATTCAGTATTGTGCAAAGTAAAAATAGTTTTAATTTTGTTATATTCACTATTGTTAGCATAAGTAGTTTTTAAATAAATAGGAACTAAACCAAATTGCCAATCGTTACAGTGAATAATTTCTGGTTTAAAATCAATTAATGGTAAAACTTCAAGCACTGCACGAGAAGTAAAAGCGAATCTTTCACCATCATCAAAGAAGCTATAAATACCACTTCTTTTAAAGTAACTTTCATTATCTAAAAAGTAATAAGTAACACCATCAAGTTCGTAGCTAAACACACCACAATAAATTGATCTCCAAGCTAGTGGAACTTTTGTGTTGCCAATAAATTTAAATTCTTTTCTGTATTCTTGTGGAATATCTGAATATAGTGGCAACATAACACGAATATCTGTGTTAGTTGTTTTTGCTATATATTTAGGCAAACCACCTGCAACGTCTGCTAAACCACCTGTTGCACAGAACGGATGACATTCACTTGCAACATATAAAACTTTTGTTTTTGGTAGGTTATTTACCACTTTTTTTGTTACAGGTTGTTTTTCTACTTTTGCTTTCTTTCCAACAACTGTTGTTTTAGTTGCAGTTTTTGTAGGTTTTTTAGTTTCCTTTTTTACAACCTTTTTTGTTGATGTTGTTTTTGTTGTTGTCTTTTTTACTGTTTCTTTTTTTATTGTGCTAGCCTTCGAAGTTGTTTTCTTTTCTTTTGTTTTTTCCATTTTTTTCTCCCTTTATTTTCTTTCGGTAGATTTTGTTAAAAATATTGCTCCGAAGGACGGTATGTTTAACTCTACACAATTATTTTTTCCGTGAATTGAAAATTCTTTAGTTTGTAACAACTTGTTTGTTTTTTTAGTTGTTCCACCAAATTCTTCCCAATCACTATTTAAAACTTGTTTGTACTTTCCTGCATTAACGCCCACCTTGTATCTATTTCTTGGTTCAGGCGAAAAGTTTACAATACAAATAAGTTCTTTTCCCTTTTTATCTTTTCTTGCAAACGCTACAACATTTTGGTCATAGTCATCAGGTATTATCCAATTAAAACCTTCCCAAGAATAATCAATTTCATACAATGCTGGGGTTGAAGTGTAAAATTTGTTTAAATACTTTACAAAATCATTTAACTTTTTATGTTTTTCAAATTCAAACAAACAAAAGTCAATACCCATACTGTTATCCCACTCTTTAAACTGACCAAACTCAGTACCCATAAATGTTAATTTTTTACCTGGGTGAGCAAACATATAGCTTAAAAATGCACGATACTGATTAAACTTTTGGTCATAATCGCCATACATCTTTCCCATTAAAGAACCTTTACCATGCACAACTTCGTCATGAGAAATTGGCAAAATAAAGTTTTCTGAAAAAGCATAGAACATTGAAAATGTTAGTTTGTTATGAGAACCTTTTCTAAACCAAGGGTCAATTTTAACATACTCTAACATATCGTTCATCCAACCCATATTCCACTTAAAGTTAAAACCTAAACCACCTATATTTGTAGGTTTAGTAACAAGTGGCCAAGCAGTTGACTCTTCTGCAATCATTAAAGTTTTAGGAAACTCTTTAAAAACTGCGGCATTTAATTTTTGTAAAAAGGCAATGGCTTCTAAGTTTTCTTTTCCACCTTTTGAGTTTGGTAACCACTCGCCTTGTTTTTTGTCATAATCTAAATAAAGCATTGATGCAACAGCATCAACCCTAAGGCCATCAATATGATATTGTTTTAAAAAGAACATTGCTGAAGAAATTAAAAATGATTGAATTTCTTCCCTACCATAATCAAAGCGTCTTGTACCCCAAGTTTTATGTTCTTTTCTGTCCCAACCAGCGTTTTCATATAAATGTTTACCATCAAAATCAACCAAACCAAAATCATCTTTTGGAAAGTGTGCTGGTACCCAGTCTAAAATAACACCGATTCCGTTTTTATGGCATTCATCAACAAAATGCATAAATTGTTGTGGAGTACCTAACCTTGAAGTTATTGCAAAATACCCTGTAACTTGATATCCCCAAGAACCATCAAAAGGATATTCAGTAATAGGCATAATTTCAATGTGAGTATACCCCATTTCTTTAACATAAGGTATTAACTCTTCAGTAAGTTTATCGTATGTATAATACTCGTAGTTTTCTCCCCTTTTCCAAGATAGAAAGTTTACTTCATAAACATTCATTGGAGAAGAATATATATCTTTTTTGCTTAAGTCTTTTTGATATTTATCATCTTGCCAATTGTAACCACCAATATCATAAACCATAGAAGCAGTTTTTCCATTTGTTTCTTGATAAAAAGCATATGGATCTGCTTTTAAAAAAGTATTGCCATTTGAAGCAGTAATTTGATATTTGTATTTATCATAGGTTTTAACTTCATCAACAAAAACTTCCCACACTCCACTTCTGCCTAATTTTTTCATAGGGTGTAAAGTATCGTTCCAACCGTTAAAATCACCAACAAGATTCACCTTTTTTGCATTTGGAGCCCAAACACGAAAGTAAGCACCTGTCTTACCTTTTTTTTCTTCCATATGACAACCAAGTAACTCATATGCGTGATAATATGTTCCTTGATTAAACAAAAATAGTTGTTCTTCTTTTTTGTTTGTCATTTTTTATAGGCTCCTTTTTTTATTTTTAAAAAATTTTATTTTAAAAAATTAAATTCTATTTGCAGCAATAGTTAAGTTTCTTAAATTTTGAGCTAACTCGTCAGTAAGTAAACCTTGTGGTAAAACAAACTTCCAGTTATTCTCTGGTGTACCAGGAATATTCATCCTGTAGTTTTGGTCAAGTTTTAAAACATCTTGAACTGTAAAAATAACTGTTTGAGCAAGTGAGTTTAACATAACAGCAAGTGAAAGATCTGTTATTTGCTCATAAGTTGACTCGTCTGGTAAAGATAAATACTCTTTTACCATTTTTAAAGTTTCGTTAGGTTCTTCTTGTAAAAAACCTACGAAAGTGTTGTTATCGTGTGTACCAATATACGCTACACAATCTTCAGTGTAGTTATGTGGATAATAAGCATTTTTAGGATCACCATCAAAAGCAAATTGAAAAACTTTCATACCAGGAAAACCACATTTTTTCATTAAATCTTTAACTGGTTTAGTTATTACACCTAAATCTTCTGCAATAAAGCCTGGAACACGATGTTTTTTAAGTTCTTTAAATAAATCTAAACCAAAACTCTTTACCCACTTACCACCTTTAGCTGTTTTTGCTTTTGGTTTACACATCCAAAAAGATTCAAAACCCCTAAAGTGATCAAGTCTTACAATGTCATAAAACTTATGTGCTTGTTGAAATCTTTTTACCCACCAAACGTATTTATCTTTTTTCATTTTTTTAACATTGTAAACTGGATTACCCCATAGTTGACCATCTGCTGAAAAATAATCTGGTGGAACGCCAGCAACACCTGTTGGTTTGCATTCTTCATCAATACAAAAGTTTTCTCTGTTTGCCCAAGTATCACTACTATCAGTTGCAGGATAAAAAGCAATATCGCCAATAATTTCAATTCCGTTTTCATTGGCGTAGTTTTTAATTTTTGTCCATTGTTGTAAAAACAAGTATTGAACAAAAATATGAAACTCTACTTCTGTTTTATGTTGTTCAATAAACTCTTTTACAGCTTTCTTATCATACTTTTTTAATGGCTCTGGGAAGCGTGTATATTCAACTCCGTTATAAAAATCTTTTAAAGCCATAAAAACAGCATAATCCTGCAACCAAAAAGCGTTTTGCTTTTTAAACTCTTCAAGGTCATATTTTTTATAATCTCTATCAAAAATAAACTTTAAAGCATTTATTCGGGTTTCAGTAAGTTCTTTAAAGTTTATCTCTGTTGTTGGTTTGATGTTTAATTTTGAAAGTTCTTTTTCATTTAAAAATTCAGTTAAATCTATAAAATTTGGATTACCTGCAAAAACTGAATAGCATTGAAAAGGTGAACCACTATTGTTTGTAGGGTTAAATGGTAAAACTTGCCAGTAATGTTGACCACTTTTCTTTAAAAAATCAATAAAATCATAAGCATCTTTTGAAAAGCAACCAAAACCATATTTATTTGGCAAACTTGAAATATGTAACATTAATCCACATTTTCTTTGCATATGTAAAATCTCCTAATTTATTGTAAATTTTAACGCCCTTAAAAGTCAAACAAATAGTAGTAAAAAAATACATAATTTATTATTTTATTTTTATAATTATATAAAAACATTTTTTGATTTTTATTAATAACTATTTTTTACCATTTTTATGTTGAAGATTTTTTTGTTTTTTGATAAATTATTTTTAAGATAAATTTTTAAAATTTAGGAGAAAAATATATGAAAAATATTTTTTTAATGGGTGCATATTTTACAACAAAAAAAGAAGATATTGACCTATACCCAATTATTGCAGAATTTATAAAAAATAACTTTAAAAATGTAAATATAACCCAACCTATTGATATTGAAAATTTTAGAGAAAATTATATAAAACAAAACCCACAAGCAACTATTGAAAATATTAATGAAGCAATGGTAAATTATGACCTTGATTTAATAAGAAAATCTGATTTATTAATTGTTGATTTAACAAATAAATCTACTGGCGTTGGTATTGAATTGGGTGTAGCAAAAGAAAACAATAAAAAACTTATTTTCTTTGCAAAAAAAAATAGTAAAATTTCAAATATGGTTTATGGTGCTTTTAGTAATATTCCTGTGTTTTATTATGAAACTTTACAAGAATTAAAAAACTTTTTATTATCAATAAAAATCTAACATATAGCAAATATAAAAATTTTAAAAAAATAAAAAACTTAGGGTTAAAAATACTCTAAGTTTTTTTAATATTTATTTAAAATTAAGCAATTTCTTTATATTCTTCATAAAGAGAAATATCGTCATTTCTTGCTAAAGTTTTATCTGCTTTTACTATTAAATTATCTGCATTTATTTTATTGCTTTTTTGAGTTTTATTTTCATTTAATTTATTTTCTGCTTTAACTTCAACTACATCTGTTTTTTCTTGATTAAAAGTATTTGTAGTTGTATTGTTATTATTTAATTTTTCTTCGTTCTTTTCTAGATTATTTTTGGTATTATTTTCTAAATTATTTTCATTGTTATTTTTTATTTCTTCATATGTTTTTATATCTTTTGTTTTATTATAATTTTGGTCATTTTGAGCAACTGTATTTTTAGTATTTGTTGTTTGTGAAACTGAATTATTGCCTAGTTTTTCTTGTGTGTTTATGTCGCTTAAATTATTTTGTTTTTCTTCTACTTTTTCTGTTTTATTTTTATTAGTTTTTTCAACATTTTCAGTTTGTTTTTCAACTGCATTTTCAGTTAATTTATTTGTGTTTGTAGTTGTTGTATTACTTTGATTTTTTACATCGTTTTTTGTGCTTGTTTGAGAATAATTTTCACTTAAAGAACCTACTTCATAAAAGGCTTTTACTTTTGCACAAACTTTAATTTTTTCTCCCCTACTACTTTCGCAACAACTATAACAATTTTCTTCTCTAAGACCTACAAGAACAGCATCTTTATACATAGCCTTTACTTTTTGGTCAGCATTATCTTTAGCTTTTACTAATGCTTGAACATAGGTTTCTTCTTTATTTGTTAAAGTATAACTGGTATTATGAACGCTTGTTGCTCCAGCAGAAATAATTGTATTTACAATATCATTTGCGCTATCAATTTTTGAAGATTTTGCTGTAAGACCATAATCAAATTCATAACTAAGCAACCCACCATCGCTAACTGGATAAGAAGCAGAATAATAAACATAAATATTAGCTTTATCATCTACTTGCTTTAATTTTGAAACAACGTTATCAAAACTTTCTTTTATTTTTTCTTGTCCAGATTGCAATGAATCTGCTCTTGTTTTTAACCCAAAGTTAATTTGAATTGTATCTGGTTCTACTTCAACTTCGCCTTTACCTACTACAATAATTGTTTGATTATTGTTTATTGTTTTACTACTAGCTCTAACTAATTTATTACTACCCTTTGTTGTAAAAATGCAACACAACATAACAAAAGATAACATAAAACTTAAAATCATAATTGATTTTTTCATAAAAATTTCCCCCTTGAACTATTGTTAATTTGTGAAGAATTTTAACAAATATGCAAAAATATTTTGTCGAACTTTAAAGAATTTATTTTTAACTTTTTTTGTATTGATTTTTTTATTAAGTTCATAATTTTTTCTAGGAGGTATAAAAAATGAATCCAATAAATTATAAAACAAAAGAACTTGAAGATTATTTTTACTCGCTTGAAAAAATGTATCCAAAAGCATACAACAAAAATAAAACTGACCCTTACACAAAAACAAGGGTAATATTAATGAACGGAACAGAATATGAGTCGGTATGGTTTATGCACCAATTTGCAAGACATTGTAACGAACCTGAAATATTAGAAAGTCTTGCAAAAATTAGACAGCAAGAACAATGGCAACAAAAAAGAATAGCTTGCTTAAAACCTATTAATGAAAGCATTTTAGAAACCACTATCGCCTACGAGCAACTAGCAATAGATTTAACTGCTTCTCTTGCACTATATGAAAAAGACCTTACAAATAAAAAAGCTTTAGATTTTGCCTTGCTTGAAGACTTTGACCACTTATACAGGTTTGCAAACCTTCTTAAAATGGATAAAGATATTGATGCAAAAACTTTGGTTGGAAGTTATACTGAAATTATGCCAGGTAGACCTACTATAGCCGAGCATCGTTACCCAGTAGACAACTTAAAACCACATATGAACGCACAAAAAGCCGACTTATACAGTAAACTTGTAGGTTGCACAATAACGGCAGCTGAACAACAAACAATGAATTACTATATGAACATTTCTCAATGGTATAAAAATGATTTAGGCAGAAAGTTATACAGCGAAATTGCTATGGTGGAAGAAGAACATGTTTCGCAATACGAAAGTTTAAAAGATCCTACACTAACTTGGTTAGAACAATGGGTTATGCACGAGTACGCCGAAAGTTATTTATATTATAGTGCTTATGAAGACGAAGTTGACGAGTATATAAAAGAAATATGGTTAGAACATTTTGAAATGGAATGTGCTCACTTAAAGGAAGCAATTAGACTTCTTGAAAAATATGAAAAGAAAAATTATGACAAAGTTTTTGGCGATGGCGAATATCCCGTTTTGTTACAAATAGGTAGTCATAAAGATTATATTCGTGAAGTTATTGAAAACTCAGTATGTTTAACTTCAAAACAAAAAGATTATATTGAAGCAGCAAAATTAAAAGATAATGATAATTTCTTTATGTTTCAAAACTCATTTTTATGTGAAGATGAAGATTGTGTACCAAGTCATATGGTGATTAACGAAGCAATAAAAACTTTAGGTCACGATTACAGGTACCAAGATAGTGACCACCCTATTAAAGAATTAAACGACCAAAAGAAAGATAATACTTGTATTGGTAGATGTAAATAAATTTTTGCTATTTAATAAATTGTTAATAGTAAAAAAAGAAGTCTCAAAAAGGACTTCTTTTTTTTATTTAAAAACCTAAAAATATTCCCGACGATAGTATTCCCACTACGGCAGAAACTAATATAAAGTAAACATTGTTTATTTTTTTCTTAAATACATATTTAATTAAACAATAACCAATTGATAGTAAAGCAAATGTTACTACTGAAACCAAATCAAAATTAAATTGAGTGATTGAGTTAAAACCAAAACATTTTACAATAAGCATTAAACCTGTTGAAAGTATAAGCCCCACAACAATAGGTTTTACACCATTTAAAAAAGATTGGAAGTAATTGTTTTTAATTAACTTTTTAAGTATAGTTGCAACAAGTAAAATAATTATAAATGATGGTAATACAACACCTAATGTTGCTAGCAAACTACCAAGAATACCCCCTTGTGTAGAACCTATATAAGTTGCCATATTTACAGCAATTGGTCCTGGAGTTGATTCGCAAACGCCCAAGAAATCATAAAATTCACTTTCAAGCAACCAACCATACTTTAATACAACTTCTTTTACAAGTGGTATCATTGCATATCCACCACCAAAGGTAAATAAGCCTATTTTAAAAAACTCTAAAAATAAGGTAAGGAATATCATTTTTCTTCCCCCTTATTTTCTTTATTTATCTTTTTTTGTTTTTCTTCTTTTGTACTGTTTTCAACTTCAATTTTTTCTGTAGTTTCTTCTTTTATAGTTGCTGTTTGTTTAACTAATTTTTTATTTTTAGAGTTTACTATTGAAAAAACAAATAAACTTAATAAACCACCAAATAAAATAAAGAATATTGCTGAAAAATTAATTGCAAAAATGTCTAATAAAATAATGCTTATAAATGCTAACAAAAACAATAAAATGTTTAAAACTTTCTTTTTCATTTTTATAAACATTTCAATACCTGTTTTTGTTATTAAAAACGCTACAGCACACTTAATACCTATAAAGGCATATGCAACATATTTATTTTGTATAAAACTTTCAAAGAATAATGATATTGCAAAAATTATAATAAGTGATGGTAAAATTACCCCTAAAGTTGCTATTACACTACCCCAAAAACCTTTTTGTTTATTTCCTATATAAGTTGCCATATTAATAGCAATAGGACCTGGAGTTGATTCGGCAATAGCAATAATTTCTAAAACTTCATCTTCAGTCAGCCACTTCTTTTTTTCAATAACTACTTGTTTTATATTAGGTATCATTGCATATCCACCACCAAAGGTAAATAAACCTAATTTAAAAAATATAAAAAACAATTCCCACATTGTATTGCTTTTTTTCTCCTAAAATATTGTTTTTTTAAGTATACAAATATTTTTTATTTTTAACAACTTTATAAACTATTTTTTATAAAGTTTAATAATTGTTTTGGCAACTTGTCTATTTACTTTTTATGCGTTTATGGTAAAATGAGTTTAGGAGAAAAATAATGATAAAAACTCTCAAAGAAAAAAATAAAAAAATTATTGATGACCTTGTTTTAACAAATAAACAAGAAGAATTAAAAAAACAACTTTTAATCGCTTCAATGCTTGAAGATGAACAATGTTTTTTTAAATTAGATATGAACACTGCCCTTTCAATATTAACCAACTTAGGTTTTGATAATGATGAAAGGTTAAACTTATATAAAAAACTTACTTCATTTGAAGAATTTAAAAAATTTAACAAAGGAACAAACTTATAATGGCAGAAACAAATTTTGAACAACTTGCATCACGTTTTCCCCATATAAAAAACGTTCAAAACCCACTACTTGTTTCATTAGATGAAGGTAAATTATTTAGAAGATACCCTACCGTAACTTTTAAACATCCGGGTAATGAACTTAAAAACTTATCTGTTAGCGAAAACTTGTTAACAGCAATTGCTACTGACCCAAAATTATTTTTTGCTGTTAGAAAAATATTTGAAGACCAAACTCAAACTGAATTAAACTTTTTTTATGAAGAAAAAAATTTAACATTAGGTTCTTTAAGTATTTCAAGATATGAAATATTAAGGGGCTTAGAATTAATGCTTCAAAAACAAGATAGAGAAGATTTAAGTCAACTTAGTTTTGCATACGCTGAGTTTTGCGCAGCTTCTTCTGTTCAAGGATTGAAACAATTATATAAAGACTCATTATTTGCAATAAACATTGAAGGCAAAGACCTTTTATTTGAACCAGCAAATTTCATTAGTCTTTTAACTTGTTCTACTGAAGAATTTAATAACTTTTTAGCTAACTATGATGAAAACGTACATGGAACTTCACTTGAAGGTTTTATGTATGCTTTATGTGAATTTGCAGTTGATGATAATATTTTTTCTCGTGCACAATTTGCCGAGAATCAAGTTGATAGATTTAGAAATATATTCACTTGCAAAACAGTAGACTTTGAACATATCAACGAACTTGTAGAAACAAATAATCCATATCTTTCACAAGTACAACTCAACCCCGTTTTTGAAGAACACATATTAGGTCTAATGCCTGAAGGTTACACCGATTTACAAAAAGCTCAATACATTTATTTAAAAATGTGTCAAACTTTAACTTATGATACTGAATATTACGCAGTTAACCAACGTGGACCAAGATCACAAAAACACAAATCTATTAGCTATGTAAAAAACATCACCCCTGATAATAACCAAGCTGTATGTTATGAGTTTTCGGTAATGTACGCTAAGTTATTAGAAAAAGTTGCACCAAGTATTACTCACGAACTTATATTTAAAGATGCTCCTTTTGATAGTGGTGTTTATGGCAAACAACACACTCACCTAGAACTTAGATGTGGTAAACACTTGTTCTTTGCAGATAGTATTCGTGGAATTTTTGGTTCTGATTTAACAATGGTTAAAACCGACAGAGAAATTAACGGTTTGTATAGCAGAAATTTAAATAAAGAAACTGTTAAAGAGTTTAGAGATTCTTTAGCAATAGTACGAGAAGATTTAAAACAACAAACTCTTGCAGCTGCTAAAGGAAGTTTACCTACAACATTTGCTGAAACAAAACAAGAATATCAACAAACTATTGAAAATGATCCAACAGTTACAGTTGCTGAAAAATTAAACTTTGTTTTAGGTCAAATAGAAGATTCTAAAATGCAAGGTCTTGATGCTTACGCATATTTATTACAGCTTAAAAAAATTGTTTTTACCAAACAAGAATGCGATAAAAACATTCAAATTAACTTGTTAAGAAGTGAAACTTTCAAACCTGAAATACCTGCAGAAACTACAGCCCTTATAACACTTAGTGAAGATTATAACGACGATTATTTTGAAAACACTTACTTAACCTATACCCCAGAAGCTGGCGTTGAAGAAATACCACAAGAACAACTTGTTGAAGCTTTCAATAATGGAACTTTAAGTTATATTTCTCTTGGAGATCAAGAAGTACCTGGTATTGATGCTCCTGTTTGCAAATTATTTATTATTAACGACCAAACACAAAATTAAAATTATTGGAGTTTATAAATGAACGAATTTAACACTGTTTTACCTGATACGTCTTCTGCTTTTTTAAAGTATTCTCTTTTAAAATCAAAAGGTTATTTAAGTAGAAGTAGATGGGAACGCGCTGGAACTATAGACGTCTTACAAAACAATTACGAATATTATACTTTGTTAACACAAGATAAAACACCTTTTGCTATAGACAAGGGTGTTAGTAGGTTCGGCCAACAAATAGATGTTTGCTTTTTTACAGATAATAAAGGTTATTACTTATACTCAACTGTATTATCTCACAAAAAACCAGCAACCGATTCAATTATGGCTACCATTAACGCAACTAAGAAACCAGAAGTATTTGCTGCTGCTTCAGTTTTTATTAATAAAGAAGATTCTGTAGAAACAGCTAGGGGTGGTTTACAAATAGAAACCTTACCTTCAATTCAATTATTTAGATATGACCCTGTGGGAAAAGGTTATCACGTTAACACTCAAAATGTTCGCTCTATTTACCCAAACTTAACTTCTGAACAAGCAAAACTTTATGAAGAATACTTCGAACACACTGTAAACTTTCCACACTTTCACTTCCCTAATAAATCAATGGCAGTTGCTTACGGAAAAACTGCTGAAAGTGATGCGATATCACTTGATAGTTTAGTTAGTTATGTTAAAGATTTAATTGAACTACCAAAAGAAAAAGCAGATATTTTACTTAGCAATACTTTTGGTATGCCCTACCTTTCAATTTTGTTTAACCCAGAAACATACTCAACAACAGTTAACCTTCATAACTTAAAAGATGTTGCTGCTCATATAACTCAAAGCTATCAACTTTCAAATATTTTTAGCAGAACTTTAAATGTTAAAAACGAAGAAACAACATTTACAGGTTTAAACGCTGTGTATGCTGACTTAACTGTTTTAAAAATGTTAAGAACACTATCTCAAGATGATGATGCTTCTCCAACCGAGTTAGCTCTTGCTTGCAAAGTTGCTTCTGGTGGACTCTTATATCCTACTCGCGAACTTGAAGATACAACTTTTGATATAGATAAAGCATGTGATATTGTAACTAAAAAAACTCCACCAAGACCAACAAAAAAATATGCAAAAAGAACTTTTACTGAAGAAGTAAAAAAAGCTTACGAAAGTCAATATGACGAAGAAGAAGTTGATCCAACCGAAGTTGCAACTGACAATCCTATTTATGGTTCAGGTAACCCTATTAACGAAAAACCTTTTAATGACCAGGTCGAAGAAAGTGCTCAAATGGTTTTAGATTTAATTAACCTTTCACAAACAATTGAACAACCAAAAACATTAGTTTTAAAACCAAATAATAATTTACCTCAATTACCAGGAGGACAAGATTGTGAATAATTTAATTGAATTAATCTCAAACACAGGTTTTAAACAAATTGCCGAAAATGTTTTTGAATTAAATTTACCAATTAACAACTTTTCAACAAACACAAATTTAAAAATATTTTTATATAAAAAAAATAATAAATTTTATTTTTGTGACAACGGAGATATTGTTGAAGAATTTGATTGTGTAAATATTGATACCGATAAAGCATTAACAAAAATTGAAAATAAATTAGAAGAATATAATTGTTATTTAATTGAAAGCAAAATTACAAAAGAAGTAAATTTAAATAATTTTGAAAAAGAGTTAACTAATTTTATTTATTCAATTATTGAAGTAGATTTAATTTATAAAAACATATAATTAATTAAAAAATAAATATTAAATACTTACATTTTATTACAAAAATAATTTACTATTTTTAATCTGTTTTTTTTAATATTATTTATTAATTTTTTTATTAATTAAAATAAATAAATTTAATTATTAATTTATTTAAATATTTAATTTATTTAATTAAAAGCATAAAAAAACCATACGCCGACCGTATGGTTTTTGTTTTTACATATAGCATAAATAAAGGGATTAATCGCCGACCAATTGTTTTTGATGTAAAAAGAAGCTAAAAGTGATAATTTTATTTATTTTAAATAATTAAATAAATAAAAATAAATTAATTAATATTATTTCTTATATTTTAATTCAAAAATTATTTACTAAAAACTTTTATATTTTTAACATTATTATTTTATATTTTATGTTTGATTTAAATGTTTAATTTATTAATTATTTTTATTATCTTTGTATTGCAGCGTTACCACTTGTTTTAATAAATTCTTCCACTTCATCTTCAGATAATGTGGATACATCTCCATACAAAGTATGTTCTAAAATAGAAGTTGCTAAACCAAATTTTAAAGCATAATCTGGGTTATTATAATTTTTAATTAAACCATGAATTACACCACTTGCAAATGCGTCGCCACCACCAATTCTATCATAAATAGAAAATCTAATTGGACCTTCACTTTTATATAAATTATTTTTACAAATACAATAAGATGAAAGTGAATTATCATTTGCAGTATGAACAATTCTATCTGTACCAAATATATAACTTACTTTAGTTTGTGAAATTAATTTTTTAGAAAGTTCAATTTTTCTTTGTGTAATATCTTCAATTTCTTTATCTAATTTTACTTCTAAAATTTCACCAATATCAAAGTGGTTTGCAAATAAAACATCTGCGTATGGAACTACTTTTTTAAAGTAAGGTTTTGCTTCATCTACACTGTTCCAAAGTTTAGAGCGATAGTTAAAATCAAACGAAACTTTTACATTATACTTTTTGCAATACTCTAAACACTTATATGCTACTTCTCTAACCCTATCACCTAATGCTAAAGTTATACCCGATAAGTGAAACCAAGTTGCATCTTTAAAGGCTGTTTCATAATCAAGTTCATCAATACCTATTGTTGTTACTGAAGAATACTTTCTGTTATACAAAACCTTTGATGGTCTTCCACCAAAACCAGTTTCAACAAAATACATTCCTATATTAGATGAACCCCTTGCTATTAAACTTGTATTAACACCATGACTGTTTAAATGTTTTACTGCCGAGTCACCTAATTGGTTATCTGGTAGTTTTGTTAAAAAACTTGTTTCATGCCCTAGGTGTGAAAGTGACACTAAAACATTTGCTTCGCCACCACCATAGTTGGCAACAAAACTTCTTGCTTGTGCAATAGTTGTGTAATCTGGTGGAGTTAATCTTAACATAATTTCACCAAAAGCAACAATCTTTTCTTTTTTAGACATAAGTTTATTTCCTTTTTGTTTGTTCATTAAAATTATATCATTGCAAAATTTTTAAATCAAACAATACACATATTAATTAAATTTTTTATATCAGTTTAATTAAAAAAATATATTATTTTATTTGTTTTATAATAAAAAAAATTGCTATACTATTATTGTTAAAATTTTTTTGTTAAAGGAGATATTTTTTATATGGCAGAAAGATTTGTGTTAAATGAAACTTCATACTTTGGTAGAGGTTGCAGAAACGAACTTGCAAACGAAATTAAAAGTAGGGGTTTTAAAAAAGTTTTATTTGTAACAGATAAAACTCTTATTGATTGTGGGGTTGCTAAAAAAGTTACATCGGTACTTACAAAAGCAAAAATTCCTTTTAAAATTTACTCAGATGTAAAACCAAACCCAACAGTTAAAAATGTTAAAGATGGTGTAAAAATTTGCAAACTATGTAAAGCAGATGTTATTGTAGCCCTTGGTGGTGGTTCGGTTATTGATACTGCAAAAGGTATTAGTATTATTATGACTAACCCAAAAAGAGCAGATGTTGTTTCGCTTAATGGTTTAAGCAACACACAAAATAAAGGTATGCCTTTAATTGCATTACCTACAACTCATGGTACAGCAGCTGAAGTAACAATTAACTATGTTATTACTGACGAAGCTCGCCAAGTTAAAATGGTTTGCGTTGATCCACACGATATTCCAGTTCTTGCCCTTGTTGATAGTGAACTTATGGAAACTTTACCAAAAGGAACAGCTGCAGCAACAGGACTTGATGCTTTAACCCACGCAGTTGAAGGTTACATTACCAAAGGCCATAACTTAATGGCTGATATGTTCCATATGCGTGCTATTGAACTTATTTTCCAAAACCTTACAAGAGCTGTTAATGAAAAAGACCCAGAAGCAATTGAAAAAGTTGCTCTTGCTCAATATATTGCAGGTATGGGATTCTCAAACGTAGGTCTTGGTATTGTTCACTCAATGGCTCACCAACTTGGTGCTGTTTATGATACCCCACACGGTATTGCAAACGCAATTTTATTACCAACAGTAATGAGATTTAACGGCGTTGTTTGTGCTGATAGATTTAGAGAAATTCTTTGCCATATTGGTAGACCAGATGCACTACACCTTAACGACCAAGATGTTATTAATACATTTGTTTGGATGATTGAAGAACTTTCAAAATCAGTTGGTGTAACACAAAGAGTTAGAGATACTGGTTGCAAAGAAGAAGATATTGAAATGCTTGCACAAAAAGCAATGGAAGATCCTTGCAAACCTGGTAACCCAAGAGACGTAGAGTTAGAAGATTTTATTAGACTTTATCACGAAGCTATGTAATTAGTTTTAAAAAAATAAAAAGGAGTTTTTAATTAAACTCCTTTTTTTATTATAAAAAATTATTCAATATCCATATGATAATAACTTTTTAAATAAAGTTTTAAAACATCAATTTGGTCTTGTAAAAGTTTACCATTATCGGTATCTTTAACTTTAACTCTTGTTTTATATTGTTGAATTTCAGTTGTTTCAGACTGCAAATCAATTTTTCTTTCAATAGCTTCTTTAACTTTACAGAAAGGTGCGTGAGTTGTTAAATATAAACCACGAGAGTTTGACATAAGAGTATATCCACCTATACCTGTATGTTTATGATAAGCTTTTGATAAACCACCATCAATAATAATATGTTTACCATTACCACTAATAGGGTTTTCACCATCAATAACCTTAACTGGCATATGACCGTTTATTATATGAGCATACTCTCCTGTTGCACCAAATTCGCTTAATACTTTATTACAAAATTCTTCATCTTTTATTAAGTCGTAATAAGGGTTTTTATTTTCTTTAACCTTTTTAGCAAGCATATATGTTTCGTATGTTCTCATAACATCTCTACCAAAAAGTGGAGAGTGTTTGCCACACCATAAATACCAAATATAATCTATTGCATATTTATCTTTATTATTATAAGCGTTTAAAACCATTTCGTTGCATTTATCATATAAGCCTTTACCACTATATTCTTTATCGCCTATTTGAATTTTAGTAAAAGAACCATCTTCGTTAGTTGGAACACAACCATGCATTAAAAGGTTGTTATTATAAACTAAATACATACTGCCCTTTCTTACTAAAAACTCAATATGTTCTTTTAATCTTTTACTATGAACAAATTCTTGCCTTAAAATATTCATAAGAGCAATATCTTCTTTTGTTAGTTCGTCATCTTCTAACAAAATTCTATCGTTCATATCCCACTCAGGGTGACGCTCTATAAGTCTATTTTCTAATTTAAATTGTAAAACGGTAATTGCTTTATACATTTTAGATAGTAAACCCATATCGTCAAAAGGGTTTGTATCGTTGTTTAAGTTCTTAATTTTAAAGTTTTTGCAGTCATCATCAGCATAATGTTTAATAGCAAAAGTTTCTAAAGCTCTTAGGTTAATACCATATGAACTTTCTAAAATACTTAAGTTTTTGTAGCCACAATTAATACGAATTACGTTTGCTATACAAGCAAGGTTACCTAAATATGCACCCATCCACAAAACATCATGGTTACCCCATTGAATATCAAGTGAATGATAATACATAAGTCTATCTAAAATAACATCAGGACCATTACCCCTATCATATATATCGCCAACAATATGTAAATGATCTATTGCTAACCTTTGAATAACTTGGCAAAGAGCAATAATAAAGTTATCGCCTTCTCCAAGTTCAATAATACTATTTAAAATGTTTTCGTAATAACTTTCCTTACTTGACTCTACTGTCATATTAATAAGTTCGTCCATAATATATGCATAGTCTTGTGGTAGGGCTTTTCTAACTTTACTACGGGTATATTTATTTGAAATTTCTCTTAATACTTTAATTAAGTTTAAAAGTGTTTTCTTATACCAACCAGCAATATCTTTTTCATCTAATTTAATAAGTTTAATTCTTTCTTCTGGATAATAAATTAAAGTTAATAAATCTTGAATTTCACTATTTGTCATATAGTTTTTAAAAATTGATTCAAGTTTTAATCTAATAACGCCAGAAGCATTTTTTAAAATATGAATAAAAGTGTCTGCTTCTCCATGCAAATCACTTAAAAAATGTTCTGTTCCTTTTGGTAAATTTAATATAGCCTGCAAATTTATAATCTCACTAATTGCTTCGTTAGGAGATTTAAAAAACTTATTCATAATGCTATTATATTTTTCTACTTCCATATAATCTTCCTTAAATAAATTTTTTCGCTCTGCCCATAATGTTATAACAATTTTAATTTTTTTCCAAACGATTTACATTTTTAAAAAACTTTTCAGCACTTTGCATCAAATTATAGGCAAAAAAAAGAAAAGTCTTATAAACTTAGACTTTCCTTTTATATTGGCGTTTCCACAGGGAATCGAACCCCGAACTAGCCCTTAGGAG
>JAFWWV010000043.1 GCA_017523305.1 Clostridia bacterium | reverse complement strand
TTTTTTTTAGTTTTCAACCTTGTGTATTTTTAGTTTTGTTTACTATTAAAAAAAACTAAAATATATTAAAAACAAACCTTTTGGCACAATTTTTAAAAAATTTTCTACTTTTTTTATGCTTTAGTATTAAAAAGCTCTTTTTATACTTTTTATTAAATAGGAACATAATTGACGTGATACATCTAGGTTTCTGGTCGGATTTTCTATTTCCTTTACGCTTTTATTAAAGTTATCTATCTTGTTAAAAATATCTTCCAAAAACTCTTCGTTTTTAAGTTCTTTATACAAGTTTTTGTTTTTAATTAGTTTAGTATAAAAAATATGTTCAAACTCTTTTAACGCTTCGTTTAACCTTCTAAAATAAGTTCTTCTACTAAGTCCCAAAACTTTTATTGCGTTTTTACACTCAACGTTATCTATAAATCTTAAAACTATTAGTTTTGATTTTTCGTCGCTCATTTCAACTAAAGTTTCGTCAGTTAAAACTTTTAGGTTTATTAAGTTAATTTTCTTTTGTGTTAGGTTGACTATATTTTTTATTTGATTTTCTGTTCCCATAAGTGAATCAAAATTGTAGTTTGATGAGTTTACACTTTTTAAATATATTATTTTGTCAATTGAACCCACCAACATTGGCAAAATGTTATAAATTGATAAAAACGATTTACACCATATTTGAATATTCATTTTTTTTACTTCTCTCCCCCCAAAACAAAAAATAAATGTTGCCGACTAACACTTCGCATCTAATTTTAAAGGTGGCTAAACTTTAAAATCAATATTAGGTGACAACTTTTTATGTATGCCCCAAAAAACAAAACACCGTAACCTGCTTTAACATTTTTTCGAACATATGTTTTAATATACAACCCAAACTATGACAACGCTTGTCATATTTAACCAAATTCAAAAAAAATTTTTTGTTTAATCTTGTCGAAATATTTTTAATTTGTACATTTGTTAATTTTTGATATAATAAAAAAAAGAACAAATAAAAAAATCAAACAATCAATCAAACGAACAAATAAACAGATAAAAAAAGGTACACGACTATGGATGAACAAAGAGAACTAAATTTTTGGAGCAAATTACTTTTAGATGTTACAAAAGAAACAATTGAAAACAATAGCAACGCAGTAAAACAAATATTTAGGCAACTAACCCGAGAAAGTTGGAAGTTAAACACTTTTCAAAAAAACTTAGCTAGCACAAAAGCATATAACGAGTTTTACGATTTAACAGGTCAAGATATTCGCAACTTTAATTGGACTAGCAAAGTAAAAACTAAACAAGGCGAAACTAAACGCGTAGAAAAAATGTTTAAATTTGAACACCTAACAACAGCATCTGACTTTCAAAAAGAATTAATTCATTTGTACAAATCAAACCTTTTAACTATCGAAAAAATAAAAGAACTATTACAAACCCAACAAATATGCTGGATTACAATAGAAGAAGATAAAGAACTTAATAAAAAATATCTTAAGCATCGCCCTAACCCACTACAAGCATATAAAGAATGTAACATTGATATTTACCAACTTGAAAATGTAAATCCAGAAAAAATAATGAAACCAACCTTTAAAAGAAAAACCAACGACGAAATATTTGCTAAAATACAAAAAGAATTAAACAACCTAAATCAAAAATACAAGTTTAAAGTAACAAAGAACTCACACGCTACAATATACAACAAAAACAATTGTTACTTACATTTAAGAGTTAAAGAAGGCGCCCTAAAAGATATTTGCATATACATAAACGGCGAAAAAGCAAAAGAAACATTTAATAAAATAAAACTTAATAAAACACAAATAGAAACAACCCTAGGTTATAACTTAAACTGGGACGAAAATAAAAAGAAAAAAGCAACCCGTATAGGAAGATTTTTTAAAGGCGCAGAAATAAACACCCCTTTTGAATTTGATTATAATGTAAACGAAAACGACTACGAGAAAAAAGTAGTAAAAGAAATAGAAAACTTTTATAAAGTGTTTACCCCTATAATCGAAAAACTTTAAAACCTACTACCCTTTTTTAACTTTAAAGATTAAAAAAAAGAAAAGATATGATTTTTTTGTCATATCTTTTTTTTTATTTCTGTTTTAACTTTTAATTTTTTTTAATTACAAAAAAGTTTTTACACATATTCTTTTTAAAACAATGTTTTAAAAAAGGGTAAATTAAAAAAAGTTTTCCACATACGCTTTTAACTTTTTTTAAAAAAGTTAAAAAACATAGTTATAAACAATTCAACACACCATAATAATATTTATTTTTAATAAAAAGAAGAAATATATATATTCTTCCCTGCACACACATACGCATACACACACGCATACATACACACATACATACAAACAAACACGGTCGCTTGCACATAAATCTAAATTATTTATCAATTTTTTTTAATATAATTTTTTTATGTATTTAACAAGCGTATAGTTATTTAAAATCATACTTTTAGTTCTTAATTTTTAATACTACTTGTTTTAAACGCTATTAACTATATATATAAAAAAAATACTATAATTCGCTGTTATTTTAAGCACATAAAAAAATACTTTAACACTCTATTGTTTTAAACATAAAAAAAGTTATTGATTTTTTAATCAACAACTTTCTTCAATTACATTTTGGTTATAGTTTTCAAAATCGTTTTTAAGTGAAATTAAGTTTTCTGATTTTTTATCGCTAATTTCTTCTACTGGAGTTTGTTCGCTTTCTTCCAGTTTTATTTTGCTAATTGATATTTCATACGCAACTTTATTTTCTACTTCTGTTTCACTTAATCTTTTTTGATAGGTTCTACTTTGTATGCGACCTATTATGCTAATTTTTCCACCTACTTTTATATTTTTTACAAATCTGGCGTTTCTGCCCCAGGCTATGCAAGGTAGGTAGTCCGATTTATTATACGCACGATTAACGGCCAACAACACATCACAAATTTCACGCTTAAAAGGTGTGGTACGGTAAATTGGTTCTTTACACACAAAACCACTAAGCTCAATAATATTTGGGTTTATATCAACATTTTCGTCTTCAATTAGGTCACGAACAAACACTGTTAAAAGTAGTTTGCTTTTGTTTTCTACTTGCTTGTTGTAACTTCTAAACTGCCCCTTTACAAACACTTCACGGCCAATGCTAAACTTATTGTTGCTAAGTAAACGCTCAGAAACTGTAATAGGAATAATATCGTAGTTTTCGCTTAACCTTTTAACACGCAACGAAAGTTCGTAAAAACCTTCGCCAAAAACTTCGTGACTGAACACGGGTGTTGAAACTACTTCCCCTTTTAAAAATACTTTGTTGTTTTCCATCAATTCGTAATTCATTTTTTTTATTTACTCCTTATTGTTTTTTTTATTTTTTTTACATATTTGTTTTTATCTTTTTTTTTAATTTTGCTTTTTTTTATTTTTTTAGTTTCAAAACTTTTTTTCTTTTTGAGCCTTTTTTCTTTTTGAAACTTTTTTCTTTTTGAAACTTTTTTCTTTTCGAACCTTTTTAGTTTCAAACCTTTTTAGTTTTTTTATTAATAAACTTTTTTATTTTTTTTGTGTTTTCTTTGTTTTTTAATTTCACAAAATTATTAAAAAAAAGAAAGGAAGTTTTTTGTTAACTTTTTTATTTATTTATAAAATTATTAGTTAAATATTTTTAATTTGTTTGCCTGTGTTATCGATGTAAAAATTATCTTCATAAACAAGTTCACTTAAAGTAACAAACTCGTAACCCCTGCTTTTTAAATTGTTTATTACACCATCTAACGCACCTAAAATATTATCGGCGTTGTTATGACACAAAATTATGCTACCTGACTTTGTTTTGGTTATTATATTTTTAGTTATTTGCTCACTCGATACACCTTTCCAGTCTAAACTATCCACATCCCACTGAATTGTTTTTAGTTTTAAACTACTTGCTGTATTTAAAACCAAATTGTTATAACTACCAAATGGAGCCCTAAAAAATTTGATTTCCTTGCCAATTATATTTTTTATTTTATCAACCGAAGTTTTTAACTCTAACTCTATTTGAGTTTTATCAAGTTTATTAAAGTCAGGGTGCAGGTTACTATGAGTGCCAATTTCAAAACCACTATCACATATATTTTTAACAAGTTCGGGGTTTTTATCTACCCACATACCTACTAAAAAGAAAGTGGCTTTTACATTGTTTTTTATTAAACAATTTATAATACCTTGAGTTTTATCGCTACCCCAAGCAGCGTCAAAAGTAAGCGCTATTTTTTTGTCACTTCTATCTACGCAATAAATAGGAACTTCCCTTTTAGGTTTATAAAAAAACACACTTGCTAAACTTTCTTCACCCCCTAAGTAAGTTGAAGATAAAACAGCCATAACACCAAACATAAAAATTAAAAATAAAATAAATTTTGATTTTATAACATAAAAACGCATTTAACTCCTCGCTAATTATTTTAAGTTTTTTTAAAACATCTTAAAAAACTAAATTTGATAAATAACACTGATTTTTGGTGTATTTTGTCTTAACTAAAATTTACACAATCTTTTAAAAAGTTATATCTTTACTTTTTTCTGTTACCTTTAAAATTTAGAACCCTAAAAAAAGATATTAAAAAAAACAAAAAAATAAAAAAAATTAAGAAATGTAAACTAAAAAAATGTAAACTAAGAAATGTAAATCAAGAAATATAAATCAAGAAATATAAATCAAGAAATATAAATCAAGAAATATAAACCAAGAATAGAAAAGCCAAGAAAAGAAAACTAATAAATAAAAAAACCAACAAAGAAACTAATAATATATGTCTACTTTGTTTTGTTTTAATTTATGCACAAAAAAAAGACCTAGTTTTTTTAAACTAAGTCTTTTTATTTTGTTTTAAAGTTTTTTTTAAATTTAACTTCCTTTAAAATTTTTTTTAAATTTAACTTCTTTTTTAAGTCTTTTTTAATTAAAATTTTTAAGTTTTTTTGATTTAAAAAACTAATTATTAACTGTAAAGGCTTTTTTAACACTCATATTTTTCTTTGTTTTATCAACTGGTTTACCTTTGCCAATACGAGCTTCAATTGGTATTAGGTCGGTTGATCTGTAATAAAGTTCGTCGTCAGTTTCTCCTACGCACATAACGGTTTGTGGGTTTGTTACAACGCTTGCATAAACAAGTTCGCTACCGTTATCTTTTGCAAAGGTCATAAACTTTAAGCCTTTTCTGTATCTTGCCATTTTATCAATATTTGCAAGCAATACACGTTTTGCATAACCTTTATTTGTTACACATACAACTTCTCCACCGTCGCCAGCAAGGTTAATGCCTACGCAGTAGTCGTTAGTTGCAAGATTTATACCTTTAACACCACCAGAAATTCTGCCTTGAAGTGGAATATCGCCACTATCAGCATTTAACACCATACCTGTTTTGCTAACAAGAACTACAGTGTAAGGGGTTACAGGTTCTTTAACAATACTAATAATTTCGTCGCCTTCTTTTAACTTCATACCTTGGAAGTATTTTTTAAGAAGAGCGTATTCAGTAAACTCGGTTTTCTTAATCATACCAAATTTTGTTAAGAACATTAAGTTTTGTTTTGTTTTTGTGTCTTCAAAGTCGAATAGAGCTACAATAGTTTCGCCCTTATCTAACTCTTTAAACATTTTTTCTTCAGGAACGCCTTTATCTCTGTATCTGCTTTCTGAGAAATCACTAACATCAATTTTAAAGCAGTTGCCATGATTAGAAAATGCTAGCAGTGTTCTGTTTGTTTCGGTTTCGAACTTAATAGTATGAGTATCAAATAAAGTGCTGTTATCGTTAACTTCTTTTTGTGCGTAATTATATTGACGCATATTAACGCATTTAAAGTAGTTGTAAGCGCTTTTAAGAATTATAACGTTTTGACTTTCTGGAACCTTAGGTTCTGCAGCCATTTGTAAGGTTTCGTCCACCTTCATCATACGAGTTTTTCTTTCTGTTTTATATTGACGCTTAATTTGGCTAAGTTCGTCTTTAACAATTTGGAATTGAAGTTTTTTAGAGTTGATAATTGCTGTTAACTTTTTAATTAACTCTCTAAGTCTTTTCAATTCTTCTTCAAGTTTATAAACTTCAAGACTAGTAAGTCTAGCAAGTCTCATATCAAGTATGGCTTGAGCTTGTTTTTCACTTAACACAAATTTTTCGCGAAGTCTTTTCTTAGCTTCGGTTGTGTTTTGGCTTGTTTTAATAATTTTAACAACAGCGTCGATGTTTTTAATAGCAATAATAAGACCAGCTAAAATATGTTCACGCTCTTTTGCTTGTTCAAGTTCGTATTTACTACGTCTTAAAATAACTTCTCTTTGATATTCAGCGTAATAAGAAATTATATCAAGCAAGCCCATTTGTCTTGGTTTGCCGTTTGCAATAGCAACCATATTAATACCAAAAGTTGTTTGAAGTTCGGTATTTTTAAGAAGAGACTCATAAATAGCCTTAATGTCGCCATCTTTTTTAACCCTAATAACTGCCCTAATACCTTCACGGTCAGATTCGTCACGAATTTCACTGATGTCGCCTAAGTTATATTTATTTTCATCTCTAAAAGTTGCAATTTTTTGAAGAAGTGAAGATTTGTTAACTTGGTATGGGAACTCAGTAATAACAATGTACTTTTTGTCAGTTCCGTTTGACTCAATGTGCATTTTAGCCCTTAAGTAAATTTTACCCCTACCAGTTTCGTAAGCTTGTTTAAGCTCAGAATTGTTTAAAATGTAAGCACCTGTTGGGAAGTCAGGCCCTTTAATAATTTTTAACATTTCTTTTAAACTAATGCTTGGAGAATTAATGTAAGCAATAACACCATCAATAACTTCTGCTAGGTTATGTGGTGGAATATTGGTGGCTAAGCCAACAGCAATACCAGTAGAACCGTTAACTAAAAGGTTTGGAAATCTACCTGGTAAAATTTCTGGTTCTTTTAAAGTATCGTCAAAGTTTAATGCCCATCTAACAGTGTTTTTGTCTAAGTCTCTTAGCAACTCCATAGCAAGTGGTGCAAGACGAGCCTCGGTGTACCTCATAGCAGCAGCGCCATCACCATCAACACTACCAAAGTTACCGTGACCATTAACAAGCAATACATTGGTGTTGAAAGGTTGAGCCATTCTAACCATAGCTTGATAAACAGAAGAATCACCGTGTGGGTGGTACTTACCTAAACAGTCACCCACAATACGAGCAGATTTTCTGTAAGGTTTATCAGGTGTAACACCTAACTCAAGCATAGAATAAAGAATTCTTCTTTGAACAGGTTTTAAACCATCTTCTACCCTAGGAAGAGCCCTATCTAAAATAACGTGTTCAGAATAAGGAATCATAGATTCGTGCAAAACAGTATCTAAGTTTTTGTATAACATACCATCTACAACATCTTGACCAGAGTTTTCGTTAACAACTTTTTCTTGAATGTTTACTTCCCTTTCGTTTACAGCCGAAGTTTCCACCCTGCTTGAAACACCTTCAAAAACATCATGGCCAACTTCCATATTCATTTCTTTGTAATCTTTGTTTAGGTTTTCAACATCTTTAATTGTTTTAGAGTTTTCTTCATTTTCAAAAAAGTTAACATCTTTTTCCTTTTTAGGTTTAGTTGATTTTTCGTCCGTCAACTTCTTTTTGTCTTTTACATCATCTTTTCCCAATTTGTTTTCACCTTCTTCATAAAAATTGTTATAAGTTTCGTCTTCTTCTATTTTTTCAAAAGAATTATCTTCTTTGTTATAACCATTGTTTTGTTGTTCAGTTTGGTTTAAGTCTTCGCCTTCCATACCCGAACCATATAAGTTTGATTCTTCATCGGTTGATTCTTCGTTAAAAGTTTCTTCTTCACTTTCTTCTTCGTCGGTTGATTCTTTGTTTAATTCTTCATTATCATTATAAGAACCATCTTCATTTGCTTGATGTTTATTAGAATCAAAAACCGAACTTGTTAAAGTGTTTTTATTGTAATAACTACTTTTTATTTTAAAACCACTGTTTGACTCATTGTATAAGTCGTCGAACTCGTCTTCTTCGGTTTCTTCCGTTTGGGTTTCTTCGTCTTCAGGTTCGTTTAAGTCTTCGTCAGGTCCTTCGGTTGAGTCTTCGTTATTTAAAGTTAAAGAACTTAAACTTTCCTTTTTATCTTCGTCATCAAAATTACTTTCGTATTTTAAATTGTCTTGTTTTAAAAAGTTGTTATCTTCTTCAGTTTTTTCGGCTTTAGAATCATCTTCATCAAAACTACTATCTAAAAATTCATTGAAAGCATCATCTTCTTCGCTGTCACCATTGTCTTCTTCATTTTCTTCACTTTCGCTAAAGTCTTCAGTTCCGTCAGTTTCTTCGATTTCTTCTTCGTCGTAAGTTTCTTCTACTTCTTCCCTGTCAGTATTAAAATTTTCTTCTTCAAAATTTTCTTTACTATCAATATCATTGTTTTCAAGTTCGTTGTAGTTGTTCTCTGTTTCTTCGTCAAGTTGGTCGTCAACTTCATCTTCTTCAGTTTCGCCAACATCTTCTTCGACAGAATCGTCTTCAGTTTGCTCTAAATTTTCTTCGTACTCGCTTGAAATTTCTGTGCTGTTTTCGTCTTCAAAAAATGTTTCATTTTCTGGTTCAAAAGCATTTTCGACATTTTTCTCATCTTGTTTTACGTCAAAATTGCCGTCTAGATTTAATTTGTCGTCGTTTTCTATTACTTCTTCGTCTAGGCCAGTGTTATCAATTTCAGGCAGTTTTTCTTGACTCACAATAGCTGTTTCTGCGTCTTCTTCACTTTCAATTTCGTTTTCGTCGTCGTCTTTTTCAAAGTTACTGAAATAATCTTTTGTTGTATTTTTATTATCATAACCTTTAAAAAAGTTGCTTAAACCTTCGTCGTCACTTAATTTTTGAGTCGAGTCATTTTCGTCGTCGTTAATATTTTCGTTTTCAATATTTTTATTTTCGTCAATATTTTCGTTTTCTAATTTTTCAAACTCGCCGTCTTCACTTTCAAAATTATTTTCGTTTTCATACTCACTTAAAGAGTGTTCTTCATTTTCAACATCGGTTTCGTTTTCAATTTGTTGTAAATTTTCGTTTTCGTCGTCGTTTTGTTTATTAGAAGTTTTTTCGTTAGGGTCTTTAAAAAAGTCGTTTAAATTTTCTAAATGAGTGGTAGGCAAAACCAACTCGCCCCCGTCTTGATAGTTAAAGTTGGTATCTTTTCCTAAAAAGTCGTTTTGATAAGTGTTAGAACCTAGCACATCATCAAATGTAAATTGCCCGTCAATAGGTTCTACATACTCTTGAGTATCTTCCACTTCTTCGGGTTCTCTTACATACAACTCTTCAATACCAATTTGACCATCTATAGGTTGCAAGTCTTGTTTTTCTTCATCATTATTATAGGTGCTATCTAATCTTTCTTCGTCATCACTCATAATAAAATTGTAAAACTCTTATTCCCTTTAAATAATCTTTTTTTTGATTTTTGTTGTTTTTTGTTGTTTTTTGTTGTTTTTTGTTTCTATTTTTTTTAAGTGCCCGTTTTTTTAAACTATTTTCGACACTTTTCTTTTATTTTCGACTTTTTATAAATAAATTCGTCTTTTTATACTTTCTTTCGACCTAAATTTATTTATTTCGTCTTTTTACAATTATTTTCGATTTATTTTGAACCTTTTCGAATTGTTTCGTTTTCTTTCGATTTATTTCAAAATATTTCGTTTTATTTCGATTTGTTTCAATTTAATTCAAACTATTTCGATTAATTTCAATTTAATTTATTTAAACCAAAAAATTAGTTTTCTGTAATATCCATAAAGTTATCTTTTTTATTAAAGTCTACATATTCAGCTAGATATTTTTTTCTTGCTTCAACATCGTCGCCCATAAGAGTAGTAATAAGTAGTTCAGCGTTAGCAACGTCGTCAATACCTACTCTAACTAAAGTACGTTTATTTGGGTCCATAGTTGTATCCCAAAGTTGGTCTGGGTTCATTTCGCCAAGACCTTTATATCTTTGAATAGTGTAACCCTTGCCCACTCTTTTAATTGCGTCTGGTAGTTCCCTATCGCTATAAACATATTCTACAACATCACGCTTTGAAACTTTATAAAGTGGTGGCATACCCATATAAACTTTACCACTGGTAATAAGTTCCTTCATATATCTAAAGAAGAAAGTAAGTAGTATTGCCCTAATGTGAGCACCGTCTTGGTCAGCATCGGATAAAATAATTACTTTGTGGAATTTTAAAGAACTAATATCAAAATCTTCACCCACGCCAGTACCAAGCGCTGCGATAATGGTTCTAATTTCTTCATTAGCTAAAACTTGGTCGATACGTTTTTTCTCAGCATTAAGTGGTTTACCCCTAAGTGGTAAAATAGCTTGGAACCCACGATCCCTAGCTTGCTTTGCGCTACCACCAGCAGAGTCACCTTCAACAATAAACAATTCGTTAGACTCAGCCTTTCTGCTGGAGCAAGCAGCAAGTTTACCAATTAAACTAGAACTTTCAATACTATTTTTTTGTCTTGTTAACTCTTTAGCCTTTTTAGCAGCAAGTCTTACCTTAGCAGCACCTTTAGCCTTATCTAAAATAATACCTGCAATTTTTTCATTTTCCTTTTTAGAAAAAAGACGATGAAGTTCTTTAATAACAAGATTTTCAACAATACCTTTAACTTCAGGGTTACCTAACTTGGTTTTTGTTTGACCTTCAAACTCAATGTTACGCATTTTAACAAGAAGAACTGCCGATATACCTTCCCTATAATCTTCGCCAAGCAAGTTATCTTCTTTGTCTTTTAACAAACCTAACTTTCTAGCAATATCGTTCATAGCCCTTGTTAAGCCTACTTTGAAACCAGTTTCGTGTGTACCACCTTCACTGGTAGGAATGTTGTTTACATATGAAAAGAAACTTTCGGTGTAACTATCTGTGTATTGAATAGCAGCACTCATTTTAATATCGTCAGTTTCGCCTTCAATATAAATAGCAGGTTTGAAAAGTGGAGATTTAACTTCGTTAATGTAAGCAATAAAGTCAACCAAACCACCATCATACTTAAAGTTGTGAGTAACACCTTCCTTTTCGTCAATGAACTCAATTTCCATACCCTTGTTTAAGAAAGCAAGTTCTCTAAGTCTTTTTCTAATAATGCTAGATTCAAGTGTGTTATCTAAGAAAATTCTATCATCAGGCATAAAGGTAATTTTAGTTCCAGTTTTGTTGGTTGTACCCTTTTCAGTTAACTTTTTATCAACTACACCACCATGAACCTTGCCTTTAGCGTCTTCTACACTTTTAAAACTAATTTCATAAATTTTACCATTTCTATGAATTTCAGCATGTAAATATCTACTAAGAGCATTTGTTACAGATGCACCAACACCGTGCAAACCACCAGAATAACTATAGTTGCTTGAGTCAAACTTACCACCAGCGTGAAGTTTGGTAAAAATAAGTTCTGCACCACTAACCTTGTAAACTGGGTGAATATCTGTAGGAATACCCCTACCATCATCTTCAACAGTAGCACTACCATCTTGGTGTAAGGTTACAGTAATTTTACTGCCATAACCATTAGCAAGTTCGTCAATACTGTTATCAACAATTTCCCATAAAATGTGGTGAACACCCTTAGACCCTGTTGAACCAATGTACATACCAGGACGAAGTCTTACTGCGTCAAGACCTTCCAAAACCATAAGGTCTTTTGAATCATAACTTTTTGCCATAAAAAATTCTTTCCTTTTTGTTTTAAATAAAAGCAAATAAATTGCATTTAAATTCAAGGGTATTTTATCATAAACTCTTTTATTTTCCTAACAATTATGCAATTATTTTTTACTTTTTTTGTGTTTATATAACCCTATTTTTATTTTTTGTAATAATTATAAACTAGTGTGAATATTTATGCATATTTTTACTGCTTTTTGTATAGTTTTTTAAGCGTTTAAACACTCTCACAAAAAGTTTTTTAGTTCTAAACCCAAAAAAAAGAGCAAGTTTAATAAAACCACCCTTTTTATTTTTTTGTTTTGTTTATTTTATGTTTTTTTATTTTATATCTCTATTTGTTTTTTTATCTTATATTTCTATTTATTTTTTAATATATCATTTATTGTTCTTTTTGTGTTTTTTGTTTTTAATATGTGTTTTATTTTTTATCTTTTAACATCTATTTTATTTGCAATTATTTTTTTTAATTTTTTTTACAATTTTTTTTTACAATTATTTTATTTTTTTTCTTAACTTATTTTTTTATTGTTACTAGCATAAACTATTTAATATGAAAACAATTATTTTAACAGGTGGTGGAACGGGTGGCCACATAATACCCAACTTAAGTTTAATACCCCTACTAAAACAACATTTTGAAAAAATAGTTTATATAGGACTTAACAACAGTTTAGAAAGTGAACTTTTAAAACTCTACCCCGAAGTAACCTTTGAAGGCATCACTACCCCTAAACTTATAAGAGATAAATTTTTAAAAAATATAACCTTACCTTTTAAACTAATTAAAAGTATAAACGCTTGCAAAAAAATATTAAAAAAATATAAACCACAAGTCATATTTTCAAAAGGTGGTTTTGTTTCACTGCCCGTGTGTATTGCTGGCAAACTTTTAAATTTGCCCGTTGTTAGTCACGAGTCTGACTTAACACTAGGACTAGCCAACAAAATAATATATCACTGTTGCACCACCTTTTGCACTACCTTTGAAAGCACTAGCAAAAATTTAAAGAAAGCCGTTTTTACAGGTTCACCTATAAAAAGTGAACTATTCTTTCCCCACCCGCAAAAAGCGTACGAAATATCTAACCTTTCGCCCTTGCGACCTACTATACTCTTTGTAGGTGGTTCTACGGGCGCACAAGATTTAAACCAAGCTGTTTATAACGCCCTACCAGTGTTAACTAAAAAATATAATGTTGTCCACCTAACAGGAAAAGGCAAATTAAATAAAAACATAACTTCGCCCCACTACTACCAAACAGAATTTGTTTTAAATATTCAAGACTTTTTAAGCATCAGTCAAGTGGTGGTAAGCCGTGCAGGTTCCAACGCAATATGCGAACTGCTTGCCCTTAAAAAACCTATGCTACTTATACCCTTACCCAAAAACGCTAGCCGTGGCGACCAAATACAAAACGCCAACTACTTTTTAAAAAATGGATTTGCCAGCGTTTTATACCAAAACCAACTCACCACCCAAACACTAGTAGATAAAATAGATTTATTACTAGCCAAAAAATCTATTTACGAAAAAACCTTTTCCACTCACCCCCAAGTCAACAAATTATTAAATGGAACACAAAACATCTTAACCCAAATTTTAAAAGCGTGTAACCTAACCCCACCCCACAAAAAACAATAAACATTTTACTTAAAAAAAGACAAATATTTTAATTAAATAAAATAAATACTCTTAATTAAATAAAACATAAAATAAAAAAGTTTTGTATTGTTAATTTTGCCCATTGAAAACCCCTACCCACTATGTTAAAATACTTATAATAAAAGTTAGGGGTAAAAAAAATGAGCGAACAAACACTTTTTAAAAACGGAACAAAAAAAGGCAACATAAAATATTATATTTCCTACCACCCAGACCATACTTTAGAATATATTGACCCAACCGGCAGAGAAATTACTTTACATAGAATAATTGCTAAAAAAGATATTCTAGTAGGTTCTTTAGAAAGTGGAAAGTTAATTTATGCTGGAACACTTGGTGGCTTTGTTGAAAGTGGAAAAAACCTATCTCAACAAGGAGTATGTTGGATAGATAAAAATAGTGTTGTTTGTGGTACTTCTCAAGTAAGTGGAGATGTGCAAGTTTTAGATAATTCGCTTGTTTTTGATAATGCACAATTATCAGGCAGTGGCGAAATAAAACACAGCAACATAGGTGGCAACGCAAAAGTTCATAATGCCGATATACAAGACTCTACTATTCGTGATAATGCCTTTTTATATTCACAAAACTATATTAAAAATGGTTCAATAAACATCAAAACAAGTTTAATTGATAAAAATACAATTATTTCAAACAATAGTCAAGGTTCTTCACTTATAAGTTTAACTGATACATATATTAGTGACGAAACTGTTATTAATGTTCAAACTGAAAGTAGCGAAAACAAAAAACAAGTAATTATAAAAAACACTGGTGTTACTGGCGAAAGTCAAATTGCAGTTAACACCCTAAGCCAACAATCACCAGAACAAGAACAAACTTCTACCCCACACAATCAAATTAAATTTAGCGATTGCACAATACATAACGCAACACTTGTGTTAAACCAAGTACCATATAACTTTAACGCAAGTCATAGTGAATTTACCGATTGCGTTTTTGAACTTCAACCAAATAGTAGCCACGAATTATTAGGCGAAACTTTTACCACACCTGTTGACCCAGTTCAATAAAAACTTTTAATTAATAAAATTTAAAAACAGCCCACTCTCAAAAGGGCTGTTTTTTTTCATTAAAAAAATTATTTGTTTTTGTAAATATATATATTATAATTAATTGTAACAAATAAAAATTTTAATTTTATTCAATTATAAATTCGTAAAATTAAAAACAAAAAAAATAGGATAAAAATAAAAATGGATAAAAATAAACACTTAGAAAAATTAAGAGAAATGCGAGAACGAGCAGGCATAATATTTAAAAAAAGTTTTAACTGTCAAGACGCCGAAAAAAATATTCACCTAGTAGATAGCGAAACATTTTTTAAAAAGTATAAAAAAAGATTATTTGATATGGGGTATCTTCCAAGCGACGATTTTACCTTTGATATAATTCGCCACAGATTACCTTGGGCAGAGCGCCACCATGTAGGCAAAAGTTATTCTTGGAAATATTTTTATTCAACCACCTTTACAATAGAACCTGAAATGATAGATTTTTTAGAAA
>JAFWWV010000004.1 GCA_017523305.1 Clostridia bacterium | reverse complement strand
TTTTCGTCGCCTTTTTTTGCCTGAAGCAGCAGATCATCCATTTGCTGTTGTGTCAGAACCTTCAGTCGGGCGGTGTTCACACCGCAGATCTCTACTTTACCCTTATATATTATACCATTTTTTGCCTTATTTTTAAAGCATTTTAGTCGATATTTTCATTAAAATATATGATTAAAAATTGTTCCATAATTTCTTGTAATGTCTTTCCATTTTCTTCAAATGTGCTTGTTATTTTCATAAGTTCCACCTATTAAAACTTATGCCGACATAAGATTTTTATAAATCCTTTCTTCTCTTGCTTAAGCACCTAAAGAATAACATTACAAAAAGCCTCAAATCTTGTGCGAAAAAATGCTGACTTTGTTCTAAATTAAAATATCAAAAAAGCCCGTAATTATTGGGGCTGATAGAAATATTAAACCGATTTGTCGAGTTATAAATCTAATTTTTAAGTATTAAAAAACTTATTTTTTCTTACTTTTAGCAAATACCTATTATTATATATATAAAGAAAAGAGCAACAAAAAATGCTGAACTGATAATAATACTACAAAAATGAAAAAAAATATCAAAAAACTTTTACTTAATTTTTAGATTATTTACTCGAAAAATCGGTATTAAAAAATAACAAAAGGCTTATAAACAAAGACTTTTCAAACTTTTAAAAAGGTGCATTTAAACTATTTTTATGTACCTTTTTTTTGTTTTTTTCTTTGGTAAGATGTAATCACAAACGAACAAGACATCTTGAAAGTTTGTAAAAAATCTAACGAATAAGTGGTAGCCCCACAAAGAAAGGAAAGTGATTAAGATGTTAGATAATAGAACAAAAAATATTTTAGATTTAAACGACATTAAGGAGGTTATGGTTGAAACAATGTTAAGCAAATATAACGAAAAAGCCTTAACAAAAAATGAATTAACAAAGTTCTTCAAATATATGAACTTACAACAAAAAAATAACACATCAAAAAATAGTGTTGATAGCCGTATCGAAAGTTTATATAAGGCTATTCAAAAACAATATGATAGTTTTGTTAAATTAAACGCAATTATAACTGAATTAGACTAATTCAAAACTAAAATAAACTAAAAGCAAGCAGTTTTAAACTTTCAAAGTTAAAACTTGCTTGTATGGGTATAATAAATATTTAAAATTGAAAGGAAGATAAAAAATGAAAGTAAATAAAAAAATAGTTGATATGGAAATTAAAAAGTTAGTAAATATGTCAAGACTACTAACAGAGGACAAAATAAAAGAAAGAATAATTTATATAATTGAAAATTATTTAAGTAGCGAGGGTGGTATCTTTTACTACATTGAAAATGGTTTATTAAACATAATCGGTGTTGATTATTAAAAATAGAAAGATAGAGGTAAATAAAATGAACGATAAACAAATAAATGAATTGCAAGAAAGAATACAAGAATTATTAAACAAAAATTATGAATTAAATACTTTTGAAAAGGAATTAAAGGAAATCGAAAAAGATTATCATTGCAAATTAAGGACAAGAAAAGTTGCTGATATGATAGTCGGTGTTGATATATATGTTTTAAAATAAAGGTTATATGAAAATATAGCCTTTTTTCGTGGTATAATTTAGATATGGAGGGCTTTATATGGGGAAAAGACACAATACATTAAGCGACGATATATTTAGAAATAGCAAGTATATTGCCACACTTGAAAAAGAGTTAGAAATTAGCGATTTTAAAAAAGAATCTACGGATCAATACGAAATAATGTTAAATGTATATAAAACCTTAATATTAGTTAATAACATAATATTTGCTGATAGCAATAAAAACATCAATGATAAGATATTTGAAATAGAATTAGAACTTGAAAAATGCTTGTTTGGGGAACAAGAAAACGATAGCGAAAAATACCAATATAGCACAAGAACAATTAAAGGCTTATACGATAGCAATACAAGACATCTTTTCAATAAGTTTATTGAGTGGTATGACTATTTAATGAATATCAATAAATTAGACCAAGTTAAATATGATGTTGAAGAAGAAATGAAAAAACTTGAAGATGTTAATTTTGATATGGTTGTTAAAGGTGGTATTGAATACGAAAAAAACAAAGATAGTAATTATAAAATCTTTATTAGCAAGTTTAATAATTTATATACCGATTATTTGGCTTTTAGAAAGCAATATAAAGACGATTTTAGCAATAACTATGGAATTGACTTAAACGAGGAAGAAATGCGTTATATTGGCTTTATTTACGATTTAGTGGCTTATGCTAATAATGGTATAGTTAAGACTTTATTTGATAAAGAGCCTATCGACTTTCAGCTGAACGAAACATCTACACCAGAGGAATATTACAAAGCATATTTAACTTTATTACATCTTGATATTAAAGATAATGAATTATTTAAAAAGAATAGCGAAACATTTTTAAATAAAATAATTGTTGTTAGTCAAAGACTTACGGAACATCTACCAAAAGAAAAAGCCTTTGCTATTGAAATGAAAGATTATATAAACTTATTTGATTATTATTATTTTATTGTTAGTATGAAAGATATTATCGACAATAAAATTGATATCGTGGCAAATAACCTTTTAATAAATAAAATAATAAATGATTTAAAAGAAATATACGAACTAATAACAAAAGACAATGAAGAAGAAATGATAAGCAATTATAAAGAGGCTTTTAACAAGTGCCAAGCGATTATTGAAAGAAATAAAAAGTATTATGAAAGGTTGAGTTAATTATGAAAACAATAAACACTTTGAAGATATTGACCGACAACGAAAAAGAAAGAAACAAACAAAGAAAAAATACTAACGAAGAACAAGCCCTTTTAAATAAAGCCCATAACTTTGTTGAAACTTATGTAATGCCTAAAATAAATATAAGTGATGTAATTGGAACATCTAAAAACGATAACTTATTATATGACGATATGAAAGCAACGGCTGTCGATATGACGATTATGTTAGCCCAAGTAAATGAAGATAACAAAGCCCCTAATATGCTACAAGATAATGAAATTGATTTTATAAATAAAAGTGATGTAAAACTTAAAAAAGATATAGCAAATAGAATTAAAGAATATACAATAAAAAAATATACTTATGAAGATAAAGTTAATACCTATATCGTGGAATACATAGAGCAATTATTAAAAGATTTAGACACAGAAAAAAATATCATATTTGATAGCAATATAATTGAACTTGTTAAAAAATACATCTATCACGAAACAAAAGAAAGTATTGGTTATTCTATCTTTAAATATCTATATGACGAAGATTATACAAACGATTGGAACTTTCTATTTAATGACAATAAAAATGCTAAAAATGAATTCGTTGGAATTGTTAAAGATTTCTTAATTAAATATTATGAAAAGATAGATATTAAAAAGGTTGATAAATTAGATATAGAGCAATTATTAAAGGCTGACGCGAAATAACGCGAATAAGCCTTTTTTTGTGCGTTTTTTAGTTCATATAATAGAAATAATTACCTCTTAATTAAATCACTTAATAGGAGCGAAAAAATGGCTAAATTAGAGCAATAAAAAAAGTATGTGCTATGACATACTTGGCAAATCTTCTTCTTTATACCCTAAATAACGAATTGCTAAAGAATAAAGCAAGTTTTTTGTTTTAAAAATATCTCCACTAAAATTATGTGCCATAAAGTATTCAATAAATGTATCTACTGCTCCGTCATCAGTGATTTCAGTATCGTAGAAATAACATTCAAGTTCATCTACTAAATATTTTAAAAATAGTTCTTCGCTTTCAAAATCTTTTAATTGTTTCATTTTGTTTGCTCCTTTCAATGACATAATTATACCACTTTTTAGGCAATAAAAAAATATGTGCTATGACATATCTATTTGTTTTCTTCTTCGTCTAAATCGTCAAATAACGATTTCATATGAATATCTAAAATCTTTGATATATGATATAGAGTATTTAACGAGCAAGTTTTAAAAGTATCGTTTTCTAAATCGCCAATAAAGTTTTCGGTATAACTACACTTTTCAGCAAGTTCTCTTTGCGTCCAACCTTTCGCTTTTCTATACTTGCGTATGTTTTTACCTACCCAATAATAAACATAGTTGTTATCTTCTTTTTCCCACTTTCTCATAGGCATCACTCCATATATCAATTATTCCACATAAAAAGCGATTTTACACCCTACGAATAGGTGGTGTTGTGATATAATAGTAATTGAAGGAGGTGTCTTTATGATACGAACATTTAATATTCTTGGTATCGGTGGTGCGAGTATTATATTTATCTTATCTTTTATCGTGCCAACAAATCCATTTGAAATAATAAAATGTGCTATAAACGACTACCCAGCATTTATGATATATGGTATCGGTGGTGGTGCTTTATATTTATTAATTCTATATGGTATTTACAATTTGATAGAAAAAATTAAAGATTTCGTGTATAATAGAAAACTAAATTATGAAAAAGCAAAAAATTAGTTATTATGATTTATTAACTTTAATGAAAAATGGCAATATACCAAAAGAAATATACTTGTATATTTGTAATGAAAAAACAAAGTATTATTATAGTCAAGCAGACGGAAGTTATTTATTGAAGAATAGAAAGAAACAAGGTTATAAATTTAGTTTTTATCTTAATGAAACGATTACTGATATACAAAGTTTAGAGCCAATAATCGAGATAGTAAAAAAGTGAGGTGGTAAAAATGATGTCAAGTGCAATAATAGTATTATTTTTAATTACACTATTATTAATATTTTTTATATTATTTAATTTTTTAAAGAATAAAGACCAATACATATTTTGGGTAATATTATCAATTTTATTTTGTCCCATAGCCCTTATTGTTGCTTATCTTCTAAACAAGAAAAAAAGTGAAGAAATAAAGAAAAAAGATATGATAAAACATATTAAAACTTTTATGGGTATTTTTGTAATTATTGAGATAGTTTTAGTTAGTATAATTATTCTTGGCATTACTTTTGATAACAATGACAATAATGGCGAAGATAATGATAATGGTTATAAAACCGAATGTTATACAAGAGAGGACGGCAAAAGATGTTGTATATCTTGTAAAGAAACAAGTTATGGCGATATTGGTTGTTCTCGAACTTGTGATTAAATGAAATTAAGGAGGAGGTGTTAATATGATGAAAGGTGAAGTTATCGCAGGTGATTTTCAAGGTTGCTTAATAGCGAGTGGAAACAATTATTTATATATTCAAGGTCATAGTGAATATACATTAACAAAAAACAATATTTCACATTATGAAATTGTTTCACAAGATACATCAAAAAGTGCGTCAAGTGCCGTAGCTCGTGGAGCAATTGGAGGTTTATTACTTGGACCAGTTGGTCTATTGGCTGGTGCAAGTGCTAAAAATAAGACAAGTGTAAGAATTGCTATTCAATGGATAAACGGAAAAAGAAGTTTAATAGAACTAACTTCAAAATATCAAATAGATACTTTTTATAGATGTAATTTTTAATTATATAAGTGAGGTGGAAAAATGGCATTGATAAAATGTAGTGAGTGTGGAAAAGAGATAAGCGACAAAGCGAAAATGTGCGTTAATTGTGGGGCTAAAGCAAAAAACAATAATAAAATTATATTAAGTTTAATAATTGGTGTTGCTATATTATTAGTTGCTGTATTAGTTTATTTTCTTATATTCAATAATAATGAAAATAAAATGAGTAAAGAAAGCGAAAAAAACTTTGTTGGAACTTGGGAATTACAAAATACTGATAAATTATATAATTACAACGAAAATGATAATTTATATACAATAATTCTCGACCAAAAACTAATATTTAATAGTAATTAAATTAGTAGTTATTTGCCACGTGATTGTGAAAGTGGAATAACTGAAAGATGTGATAAATCTATACCAAGTATTTATTTAACTAATAAAGATAATGAAATTGCTATAAACTTTGTTAGAACTGATGGTGCTTCTGTGTTATTATGTTTTACGCTACAAGAAGAAAACATTTTAAAACAAAGAACTTGTAAAGGTGTGAGCGACGACGAGGGTTATATGGACGCATATCTTAATAATACTGGTGGTTTAGGACAAGATTTAGAAATATCATATAAAAAAGTTAAGTAAATGAAGATAGGACGCGACCGTCCTATTTTTTGTTTATCAGCAACAAATTACTTAACTATACCCCCTCTTATTTGCGTTGTGTTGCGTGTTGTCGAGCAAATCGGCAAATAACATCTTGGCAACAAAACGCCTTTTAAACGGCTTGTATCGAGGTCGTTTTTATTTTGCCTTAAAAAGTGTTCTAATTTCTCACGCGATCCGTTTGTGGATTCTTGGTGTCAATACTCTACTTATAAGTAAGAGGTAGTTAATATAACTACTTTGAGATTATAGGAGGTATGAGAAAATGAAATATTACACAACAAAGGAAATAAGTTGTATTCTTGGGGTTAATGTAAAGACAATACAAAAACTTATTCGAGAACATAAGTTAGTGGCTTTTAGAATATCAGGTCGCTACTTGGTGGAAGAAACATCTTTAAAAGATTACATAAACGCAAGAAAAGTATAATCTTAACAACAAGTAGCAATTACTTTTATAATGATTTCAATAAATGATAAAGGAGCAAAAAATATGGCAAAGTTAGATATGGAAAAAACAACCTTTCAAGAGGTATTAAGAACAATAAAAGACAATTACAAAAATTATGGCAAAGAATATAACTTATATTCGTATTATCATTATCATAAAAATAAAATTGTCGGTGTCGTCTATGGGTGGTATATGAAAAACTACTTATTTATTGATATTGTCTATGTCAAAGAAGAATATAGAAAAAAAGGTGTTGCTACTTGTATGCTTAAAAATGTAATAAAGGAAATGAAAGAAAATAAAAAGGTTGATGTTATTGGCATTGAATTAGTCAAATATAATGGCAAATATTTACTCGCTGATGTTTTGCGTCGTTTAGGTTTTTTATGTATCATTTATCATTATATCTTTAATGGTAGATGTATGTATTATTTGGAAATATAGATATTAGATAAAGAAAAAAGCAAAATACGAGTATTTGCCTTTAATTAAAAGAAAAAATGATTTTTTTATGGTTGTAATATATACAACTAAAAAGTTATTTTAGGTTAGAAAAAAGACAACTATTAAGGGGGTTATCTTATGTGAAAGAAGAAAAAGAAATATTAAGAGGAATAACCGATTTTATAACGGGCGAAGTTATACCTATTTATGAGGGCGACAAAGTAAGTATAACAAGACGCGAAACGATAGACTATTTAAAAAACACGATAGAAATAAATAAAAACAAAGAGTTCGTAATGTCTTTTAATATACCTTTTAGAACTCTTGCTAAATTAAACTTAAAAAGTAATGAATATGATATTTTAATGGTTATGTTTTCTTGTCTTGGTTGGGGTTATGATTATAGTGGCTATGTTGTAAAAATACAAAATCGAAAGCCTTATGATTTTATGAACGGCGAAGATATAAGAAAATATACTAATTGTGATAAACCGACTTTTTCAAAAGCCATTAAATCGTTAGAGAAAAAAGAAATAATTAAAATAGAAAAAGCAAAGGTTGGACGAGGAAATAATTTTATTATAAACCCTTTCATAATAACACACGATAAACGAGTGCCAATTAGAATATTTAAAATGTTTGAAAATAGCATTTTTAATTATACAAATCAAACCTCTCAATTAAGTAGTAGTGAAATACACGATAAAATAAGAGAGGAAAAAGATACAAATTAAAAAGATAGCAATTATTCGCTATCTTGTTTTTTACTATTAAAATAACTACGCATTATTTGTGTTTCAATAGGGTTTTGTTCTTGAAACTCTTTTCTAAATTGTTTGAATAATTTTTTATATTGTTTTTCTAAAAGTTTTCTATCTTTTGGCGATAGTTCGCTTTCCTCTAACATTTGCTTTATATATAGCATATCAAGTAATAGTTCTTTTGTTTCGTTAGTTATTTTAAAACTTAAATCTTTAAACATTTCTAATTCTTTTTCGTTCATTTTTTTAACTCCTCTCAAAATATGTATATATAAAGTGTTTCATTAGTATTATATCATTGTTTTTCATTGATTACTTTACACTTTCACTTTTGAGGGTATGAACTGGACCTGCTGGACTTGATGGTGCTACTGGACCTGCCGGTTTAGATGGTGCGACTGGACCTACTGGACCTGCTGGTGCTGATGGGGAAACTCCAACTTTAACAATTGGAACTGTTACAACAGGTGCTCCTGGTACTGATGCTGAAGCAACCATAACTGGAACTGCACCAAACTTTGTACTTAACTTAACAATACCGCAAGGACCAACTGGGCCTGCAGCATAGTAATAAAAAACATACGATGTCAAATTCGTATGTTTTTATATTATATCTACTTGTGTTAGTGTTTTTTCCCATTTTTTAATTATTTTATCTATTTCATTAGTTATATTTTCATTAAATCTCATTCTTGCTTGAACTACTTTTTTATTTTTTACTTCTATTGTAACTAAAGATTTATCTTTACTATTTTTATATCGCATAAAATATATTTGACACTTTCCATTACTATAATCATCAATATATGTTCTAACACAATTAGACATTTGTGTACTTTCATTAATCATACTTTCTATTGAGTTTGCTGGAAATATAATATATTTATCATCTTCGTATTTATTAACTTGTAAAGTATTGCTAATTGCTTTAATTCTATTATTTAATTCAGGATTATTTTTTGTAGTAATTTGTAAATATAATTTATCATGTTCTTCTTTTAAATTTTTTGGATATAAAATATTATTATCTTTTAAATTTAAACCTAATTCGTATGCAAATTTTATGTAATCTCTATACTCTAAAACATTATAAAATTCAAAATTATTTTTATCATAATATTTTTTTAATTTAATTTAATATATATTTATAATTTCTTTTATTTATAATAATATATAAAAATATTATTATATAAATTTAATTAAAAAAATATAATTTTATTTAAATAAAA
>JAFWWV010000042.1 GCA_017523305.1 Clostridia bacterium | reverse complement strand
ATTTTTTCACTTTTAAAAGTACAAGCAGAAACAACAAGTGAAGAAGAAACGGTTGATCTTAATACAGATCTTTTTGATGTAGAAAACGGTCAATTCAACAAGAAAGCTATTGAAATGATGTTAGGTTTTACGACTTTAACAGATTTAGATGCTTCCATTGGCGAAAACTATATTGTTGATGATTTTTATAATATAGCAACCATAGCAAAAAATTATAATGATTGGTTATCTCAAATTGGGCAAGCAGACCTTGAGTTTAAATTTTATTATACAATAGGTGGCTTAAAATGGGTTCCTACTTATATTTCAACAGATAAAAATGGAAATGCCGTTGTTACTTTTTGGTTGAACGAATCAAAGCAAGATGCTTGGAGTGGTTATGAAAACGGTTATAAAGTAGAAGAAAATTCAACTGCAAGTTTTTATAACGGAAGTTTTTATTCAACATACAGCACTGGCGACAATTATATGTACAGTACAAGTGCTGTTCGTTCATATGCTCTTAATAATGCAAACGATTATATTTATGGTGGTGTTGATGAAAATGGCGAACCTATTTATACTCAATATACCCCAAAAGAAAACCACCCATTTGCTTTATTTACTTCTCCACAAAGCAAGTTAACAGATTATATTGTTACCCCTAGTCAAATGGCTTGGCAAGAATATCAATCTCCTAATATGATTATTAATGATATGTATTTATTTGAGACTTTAAATGTTTTGCATTCTCAAGTAGAAATGTATGCAAGTATGTATGATGAAGAATTGATTATTGAAGAACTTTTTGAACTTGTATCAGCTTATTGTCAAACTTTGGTTCAATATGCAATAACACCTGTTAACGAAGGTTGGACTAATGATTTAATTAATAATGAAAATCAAACAAAAGTACAAAAAATGGTTGATTTATTTTTCTTGTATCTTGATAAACAAGACGAAAAATATACAAAAGAATATAATACATATTCTAATGATGAACAAACAGCTCAAAACAAAATAACAGAATATGATAATGTTATTCAAACTGCTACACAAACAATTTTGGATTGTGAAACTGCTATAGCAGAAGCTGAAGAAAGAATTTTAAATGCTGCAACTGAAGAAGAAAAATTACAAGCTGAACAAGATAAGCAAACAGCACAAGAAACAAAACAAAGTGCAGAACAAACAAAGTCAGAAGCTGAAACAAATAAATCTACAGCACAAGCAGAATTACAAACAGCTCAATCAAATAAACAAACAGCTCAATATGCTTTAAACGAAGTTGATGGTTTGCGATCAGAAGCAACAGGGTTGTTTGAAATGTACCTTCCTTATGTATCAACAGATAAATATGGTAACTTTTATAATTTTAAAAATGCTGGTGGTTTAAATTATCAAGATGAACCTTTATATAGTAACTGGAAAGAAGATTATTTATGGTTGCCAAGTATTTCAGAAACAGGACTTTATAGCCAAAATGCTAAAGGTATTTGGGGTGGTAGTGATTTTATAGTTGAAAATGGAACAGAAACTGTTGAAGAAGGTTTTAATTATTCAAATGCCACATTATTAAGATCTGGTAGTATAGAAGGTGCTGTATATATCTCTCAAGATGGAACATATTTTTCAACAACTTTAAATCCAACAGAAGAAAATATTACACCTGCATATGCTATTAGACCTGCATTTAATTTAAACTTAACAAAAATTATTAAAGATTTGGGTATAGATGCCGAAGAAAAAAACACACAATATGTTTATATAGATGAAATTTGGGATAGTGAGAAACAAAACTTTAATTTAGAAAATTTGGGTAAGTTGTATGATAGTATTACAGGTATTCAAAACTCTAAATTAAATGATTTAAAAACTACTTTAACAAATAATGGTGGAACATTTTCTTCAGCAGATATTAGACAAGTAGCTTTGGCTGGCTCTTTAAAAACAGAAAACAAGGATATTATTGTTCGTATCGGTGGGCTAGATTGGCATGTAACTTATATGTCAACAAATAAAAATGAAGATCCTGTTTTAACCGTTTGGTTAAATAATTCTTATCAAAATAAATTTTCATATTATAAGGACTTTATTTTTAACTTTGCTTCAGCAAGGGCAAAAGGTTCTATTATTGGTATGAATAATTCTCAAGGAATGTATGGTTCTTCTACAATTAGGTCTTTAACATTAAACAATCCTGGTAAGTTTTATTTTGGTCTACATGAAGAAGGAATTAAGTTAGAAGTTGATGAAAAAGGCTATGCAAATTATACTCAAAGTTCTACACATCCATTTGCTTTATTTACTGTAGATGATTTTGGTTTAACTAAATATTTATCAACTCCAAGGGAAATGGCTTGGCAGGAAAATCAAAGTTTTTCAACTGTTGTTCAAGAGGGTTTTTCTTTAGGAAATGATGCTTGGTCAGATGATATTAATGAAGATTCTGAAGGATATAGATTTGTTGAACTTTCAAAAAACTTTTCAGGTCAAGATTATAATAGCGCATGGGCTGATGATTATTTGTGGTTACCAAGTGTTACAGAGATTATATATTCTCAAGAGAATTGGGAAGGTGAAGATCCAGGAGAAATTAATCAAGGCTTATGGGAATTAAATTTAAATCAATTAAAAAATTATGATGGTAGAACTAACCTAATATCAATAACTAATGATAATGTTGAATCTGATTTTACAATGCCAACTGCTTATTACTTAAGATCATGTTTTTCAAACGAAAGTTCAGATTTTTTCCTTTCAGTTAATGTGGATGGTAAATCATGTAATACTGATTACGATATAGGCGCTGGAAATGTTAGACCTGCAATGCATATTAATTTATCAAAATTGCCAACATTATCTACTGAAGGTTTAAACATAAAAACAAATGTAAATTTTTATACAGGTGAGTCTCAATTAGATAAAGTTGTTTTTGCTTTAGATGGTAATGATTTAACATTAAATACAGATTATACTTTAAAAATTTTATTAAACGACGAAGAAGTTAACGATATAGTAGATGTAGGAACTTATAAATTAATTTTTACAGGTCTTAATTCTTATGTTATATTCGAAAATGTTGAGTTTACTTATACAGTAGAACCTTTAAATATTTCAAACAAAGCTGTAGTTGATGTTGTAAGTGTTCCTGAATTTATAGAAGGAACAACAACTGAAGTTATACCAACAATAAATGTTTATTATAATGAAACGTTGTTGAACGAAGGTGTGGACTACGACGTAACATTTAGTAACAACACTTCAACTACAAACAAAGCAGTTTATGAAATTACTTTTAAAGGTAACTTTACTGGTAGCACAACTGGAAGATTTGTTATACCTTATGTTGACTTAAGCAAAAAAGAAATAAATTGTTCTTTAAAGAACACTGTATACGAATATGATGGTCAAGTACATAGATACGAACCTGGAAATATTTATGTTGATGATGTTCTTCTTATTGAAAATGTAGATTACACTTGGAAGTATTTAGCTTTTGGTGAAAATGATGAAATTTTAGAAGAAGTACCTGATTCATATTTTATTAATCCAAAAACAATAATCATTTTAATTGAAGGTAAGGGAAATTACATAAATGCTAATTATTTTACCTATACAATTAAAGGTATTGATATTTCATACTTAACAATTAATTATGATGAAGGACCTTTTACTTACAATGGTCAAGCACACACACCAGAAGTAAATATTTCTTTCGAAGAAGAAACTTTAATTGAAGGTGAAGATTACGATATTTATTATCATAATAATGTCAATGCTGGTGAAGCTTATTTTAATATTGTTTTATGTGGAATATATTCTGGTTCAGGAAATTATTACTATACTATAAACCCTAAAGACATAAGCAATGCTTCTATTGAAAATATTCCAGAATATTCTTACGATAATAACGAAAAATTTATTTCTTTTGATTTAATAGTTGATGGAGTCACTTTATTAGGAAAAAAATCTTCAAATTCAACTAGTGGTTATGATTATATTTACAATTATACGGGTAGAATAATAAATGCAGGAAATTACAATATAACTTGTACAGGTATTGAAAATTATACAGGAACAAAAACTTTCACTCTTGTTGTAAATAAGGCAGAAGTTGTTAAAGTTAATATAGTAAACATGGCTTCTTCAACACCAGATGGTTCATCTACAGCATATTATAAACAAACAGAGTTTTTTGATTATTCATATACAAGTAAAACGGTTTTTATAAAACCTTATATTATTAGAGAAGGGGAAACCACATCTTTTAGTTATAGTGTTTTTGATTCAGATGTAAAATATAAAGCTTATAGAAACGGTGTAGAAACAACTGACTTTGAAAGTGTAGGTGAAATAAACTTTGAAATTTCTGGTTTTGATGATGATAATTTTTATATTCCAGAAGGCGTAACATTTAATGCTACTTATACAATTTATCCTGATTATATTACAAGTGCAGAATTAGCAAATGGAAATGCTAACTATATTATTTTTTATAATAAAAACTCTAACGAAGTTGAGTTAACAGTTAAAAGTAATTTTACTGAAGTTTTAGGCGAAGAAAATTATGATGTTCTTTATTATAAGTATGATGATTACAACGAACAGTATTTAACAACTCCTACAAGTTTAATTGAAGCAGGTTCTTATAAATGGGTTCTTGTTTCAATTAGTGATAATTATCTTGTAAGAGGTAGCATTACTGGTCTTGCTTATATTCTTCCAAAAAGCATAAATGATGTTTATAAATATTATTACTATGTTGATGTAGAAGGCAATTTAACAGATGCTTCTGGTGAATTAAGTAATGAAAAAGTTTATGTAACAGGTGGTTCTGGTGATTACTCAGGGTTACCACTTGAAGTTGAAGTATTTTTTGGTTATGGAAAAAAACAAGAATTAATAAGAGAAACAGAATATACTGTAACTAAAGATAAATCTTTATTAGAAAGTGATGGTAAATATACAGTATCAGTTACTGGTGTCGGTAATTATTATGGAACTTCTACATTAGAATTTTATGTTAACTTATACAGAATTCAAGCTGTTTCAATAAAATTTGATAAAACATATTCTTATGATTTTGGTAATCCTATTGAAGTAGATCCAAACGATTTACAAATTATAAATCTAGATAATCAAACTAACTTGGTTTATGGGCAAGATTATATTTATTATACCGGAGAATATAATAACGGATATAGCACTATTGAAGTTGATAAGTTTAGAAATAATATAAATGCTGGTCAAGCAGAATTATATATTCAAGGTATAGGTTCTTATGTAGGTATAAAAAAATTTAATTTTACAATTAACCCTTTAAATGTTGGTAGTTATGCTATTCACAATGATTTTTCTATTCCTAAAACAGAATATAGTTATATAAAAAGGGCTATAAATCCTGAAGTATCGCACCCTAAATTACAAAAAATGACAGATTATATAGTTCGTTATTCAAATAATGAATTTGTAGGTTCTGCAACAATAAGAATAGAAGGTATTGGAAACTTTGTAGGTACAACAATTTTATCTTTTGAAATACTTGAAAAATCTATTGAAGATGAAGATATTTATTTTAGAGAAACTCCACCAAGTGAAATTACATACAGTTCTTCTACTTTAGATGGTTTAAAAGAAGAAACAGCCTTATATTATTCTACAGCAGGAACATATTTAAGCTATCTAAACGATTATCTAGTTAATTTTTATAGAGATGACGAAGTAATAGATAAAAACACTTGTGATGTTGGTCTTGTGATTATAGAAATTAAGGGTATTAATGGATTTACAGGTGTAATATCTTTTGAGTGTGTTGTTATACCAAAATCTATTGAAGATGAATCAGTATCTCATACAATTCAAGAAACATATTTTTATCAAAATGGAGAAGATATTAAATATGTTGTAAGAGATGGTGACGAAATTCTAGAAAAAGGCTTTCACTATATAGTTGATTACAAAAAAGAAGATGGTAATGTGACAGACAAGGCAGGTACCACAGGAAATTTTGAGTTTTCAATTATAGGTATTGGTAACTATGAAGGACAACTTAATGGTAGCTTTATTGTAGAAAAAGGTACCATTACTGAGTTTGGTGAAACTGATTATATTTATACATATAATAGAAAACCGCAAGAAGTAGGTTTTGAAGTTAAAGATGCATTTAATACACATATCAATCGTGATGAATATGTTATAAAGTATTATGAATATGATGAACAAAGTGGAGAATATTTTGAAGTAAGGCCAGAAACTGTTAGTTTCACTTTACCAGGTAAGTACAGAATTGCTGCAGAGGTAAACCCTGAAAAAGATAACTATACAGGAACATGTTCTGCAAATTTTGAGATTAGAAAAAAATCTTTAGCCGAGTTATTATCTTCAGGTGAAATAAACCCAGATGAATTGTTTGAAGATATAGAATTTGGAAATGCAGAACTAAAACCAGATATTGAACTTAAATTTGAAGATTATGGTCTAATTAATGGTGTTGATTATAATATTAAGTATAACAACAATAAAGATAAAGGTACCGTTGATGTTATTATTGAAGGTATAGGTAATTATGAAGGTAGTATAGATACTTCTTTTGAAATTATTGAAAAACCTATTGAAGATATTGAAACTGAAGAAGGTAAACTTTCTGATTTAGTTATTGTAAAAGAATATACTGGTAGCCAAATTTCGTTAACAGATGAAGATTTTGAAAATTTAATTCCTTATGGCGATGGATATTTGGTTCCTGGTACAGACTTTATATATGAACATTTAGATGAAGAAAGAATTGAAATGGGCGATTATCGTGTAACATTAACAGGTACAGGTAACTATTGTAATTCTGTTGATATTACTTTAAGAATTGCAGCTATAGATTTTGCAGATTCTTTAGTTGTTGATGAAATAGCAAATCAAACATACATTGGTAAAGGTATTACCCCAACATTAATATTTAATTTAGATGGTATTCAAATTGATTTAGTTGAAGGTGAAGATTATACAATTTCTTATGAAAACAATATCAATGTTGGTACTGCAACAATAACTATTACAGGTATGGGTTATTATAAGGGTGTATATCAAACAACATTTACAATTATTCCTGTTGAGTTAACAAGTGAAAAAATTAATGTTGAATATGTAAACGAATTTGTTTATGATTCAAAACTTAAAAACCCTTCATTAAAAATAAAATACTATCCTGGAGAAAGTTCTTTTGTTCTTGCTAAAACAATAGATTTTAATTCAAATGTATATGTTGATGTTAATAAAAACAATACTTACGAAAATGGTGTTGATACTTTATTACAACAATATATTTATGATGCAAATAATTATTTAATAGTTGTTGATGGCTTAGGTAATTATTCAGGACAAATTGTTTTGCCTGTTGTTGTTAATAAATTAGATTTAACTCAAGCCGTATACGGTGAAACTATTAATGTTTCTGGTGTTGATAAATCTTATGTTTACACAAGCCAACCTATATGTCCACAACTTAATTTACATTCTACTATTGATGGTGTTACTATTGAAGATTTTGAAGTTGTTTATGGCGAAAATATTAATGTTTTAACAGGTGGAAGTGTTACTTTAAAAGCGTTAGAAAATTCTAATTTCTCAGGCGAATACAAAATTAATTTTACAATAACAAAAGCAAGCATTCTTGTTTCTGTTGAGTTAAAAAATAAAAAAGCCACCTTATATGTTGGCGACAAATTACCTGAGATTATTGCAACAAATGATGCTGGTATTAATGGTACTCTAACTTATGGTGAAACAGAAAAATATTTAGCATTAGGTGAACACTCTTACAAATGGGTATTTACTCCAGATGACGCAGATAATTATAATATTGTTTACGGTTCTATATTAATTAAAGCAGAAGAAAAAGATACATCTAATTTATTCTTATTATTAGGTTTGATAGGTTTGGTTGCAATTTTATTTATTATAATAATTGTTATTATCAAGAAAAAAAGAAAAGATAAAAATAAAACAAAAACAAATAAAATAATAACAAATAAACCACAAAACCCAATTAAAAAAGAAGAGAATATTGTAGTTGATAATCTTAAAACTGAAGAAGAAAAAATAGAAAATATAGAAAACGAAAACAATGATAATTCTCAAAATGAAAATCAATAAAAATGAAAAAAGACTATTTTTAAAATAGTCTTTTTTTATAAAAAAATAATATAAAAAATTCTAAAAATATTTAATGTTTTATTTCAATTTTTATAGCTAAAACGCCATATTTTTTTTCATTTTCTTCACTATAAATTTGGTGATAAATATCTACAATTTCTTTTAAAGTTTTGCCCTTAAAACCTACTTTTTCAATAGGTAAAGAGTTTATCATTTCTGTAAAAGAATTAAAATAAAATAAGTCTTTAACAACTGTTTTTATGCTTTCTTTAAATTCTGGTTGACGTTTAAAAACAATAATATCTCCAATTTTAATTAACTTTCTTTTTTCATCATTAAGCCTTATTTCGTATGTCTTTTCGCCAGATTTTATTTTATCAAAATACACTTCTTTTAAATTCATTTCGTGGTTCATAGGTGATTCCTTTTTTTTTATGTTTTTAGTATATCAATAAAATATTTTTTTTCAAATTAACTTTAAAATTAAATTTACTAATTTAAAAATATTTATGTTAGTTATGAACAATACAATTTTACTTTTATTGTGATATAATGATTTTTGTAAGGAGAAAAAATGTTATGAAACAAATTGAAGTTGTTGCAGGAATAATTGAACACGATGGTAAAATTCTTTGTATGCAAAGGGATATTGGAAAATTTGAATACGTATCATATAAATGGGAATTTCCTGGTGGTAAGATTGAACAAGGAGAGTCTAACGAACAAGCTTTAAAAAGAGAACTTCAAGAAGAAATGGAACTTGATGTGGATGTTCTTGACCATTTTATTGATGTTGAACATCAATATCCAGATTTTATAATAAAAATGTATTGTTATAAATGTAAAGCCCACTCATTAAATTTTAAATTAAATGTTCATAAAGACTTTAAATGGCTTTTAAAAGAAGAATTAAATTCTTTAGATTGGGCAGAAGCAGATAAACCAATAGTTAAAAAAATATTAGAAAATTAAAATATAAAAATTATTATAAACAAAAAAACAGAGCAAGAAAAATTGTTCTGTTTTTTATTTAGAAATTTTTGCTTTTACGATAAAAAGTTGTCAAAATAAACAAAAAAATAAAACATATATAAAAATATTTTTTAAAGATATAATATATATGCAATACTTAAACTAGAAACCCATCTATAGGAGGTAAAAATGGATTTAGGTTTAAAAGATAGAGTAGTTATTGTTACAGGTGCAGCATCAGGTATTGGTAAAGCAATTTCAATTGCTTATGCAAAGGAAGGTGCAAAACTTGCGCTTGCTGACATCAATTTAGAAGGACTTAAAAACCTTCAAAAAGAACTACAAACAGAAGTCTACGTTGAAAAAGTTGATATTACAAATGCTGATGCATGTAAAACTTTTGTTGACAATGTAGCAAACAAATTTGGCAAAATTGACGTTTTAGTTAATAATGCAGGAACAGCTCTTATGGGAGATATGGAAACGTTCCCAGAAGAAGTTTTCCGTAAACACGCTGAACTTATGATGTACGCTCCAGTTCGTTTAACAAATTTATGTATTCCATACTTTAAAAAGAATGGTTGGGGTAGTGTTGTAAACACAGCATCTATCTTTGGTAAACAACCTGGCGGCCTAATTAGTTATGATACAATTAAAGCTGCAGATATTATGATTACAAAAGATTATTCAGCTTATTGTGCACCATTTAATGTTAACGTAAACGCTGTTTGCCCAGGTCCTGTTGATACTCCACTATGGCATGCTGATGGTCAATTAGGCGACCAACTTGCTTCTGCAACCGGAATGGATAAAGAAGCAGCAATCGACTGGTTTGCAAAAACAAATATTCCTATGGGAAGATATGCAAAACCTGAAGAAATCGCAACAGCAACAGTTTTTCTATCAAGCGTTCCAGCTCACTATATTACAGGTGTTGCTCTTAACGTTGACGGCGGTATGGTAAAATGTTGCTTCTAATAAAATAAAAAACAAAAAGCACCGAAACTATTCGGTGTTTTTTTATATAGAAACATCAAAAAAAATAAAAATCTAATTTAACAAAAAAACTTCTTTCAATTATAAAAATGTTCAACTAGTACAGATAAATATTTTATTCCAAAAAAAGAATGTTTTTACTAGTTCAATTTATTCGCCCTACAAGATTTATTTAATATTAGAACTCAGGAAACCAGTAAAAGATTTATTTTTACTGGTTTTTCTTTTTGATTTTTATACAAAATTTTAAATTATATGTTATAAGGTTTGATAGCGGGGTGAAGGGCTCTGAACACTGCGAAATGGGGCAAAATTGTGGCAAAAACACAACAGAACCTATTAAAACACAACAAAATAGTACAAATTCAACTCTAAACGCTACAAAAGACCAATCGGTTCCAGAGAAGACTGAATATGATGATTACATAGTTAAACAAACCAAGAAACTCTACAAAAACCAAAAAGTCAGTCCCGAAGAAATTAACCTACGTTACGACGCACTAAAACGCAAAGATATGTTCAAAGAAATCACTGACATAAAATTCAACACCTTCGTAGCATATCGCCACCTAATTGCCATAGCCATCACCTTCGAAAACGACCACGGCAAATCGGTTGACCATTACCTCAAAAAGTATGGGTTGTTTTAATAAAAAAATAAAAAACACTAAAAATAAGTTGCCTTTTGCAATATAAAGTTGTATATTGATTGTAAGGGTTTTTAGCAATCAATCTGTTTGAGTGCTAAAAATAAAAATATATAACAAGAGGTAATATTATTGAGTTAAAATTTATATAACTTTTATATATAAAAATAACACCAAGCATATTGCCTGGTGTTATTTATTTTTCAACTCAAGAATGAATTCTTACAAGCGACCAAACTAGGAAGAATTCAAAAAGGAGGGTTGATAATGAACGATTTTTATGTGTCATTATGTAACTAATTTTACATAAAAAATAAATCATTGTCAACCGGAAATTACAAATTTTGTTAACATAAGTATAAAAAAGTTATACTAAATTAGCAAAAAATTATACTAGCTGGCAGTGATTTTTTTATTCTCTGAGTTGTCCTAATTTATATTAGGAGGTGCTAAAATGGCAGTACATGTAACGCCACATAAAAATGGTTGGCAAGTAAAAACAGGTGGAGCAACAAAAGCTCATCGAGTTGTTGATACGCAAAAGAAAGCTATAGATATTGCGAAAACAGTTGCAAAAAATCAACAAACAGATACTAAGATACAT
>JAFWWV010000041.1 GCA_017523305.1 Clostridia bacterium | reverse complement strand
TTTTATTTGTGTCTATGTCTTCATATATTTTGTACTCGCCGTAAAAACTATGATAACCAAATCTATAAGCCAATCCTTCGCTATCTGTCAAGCATTTTTCACAATATAGCCCAACAACTGCGGTTTTTGGTATTATTCGCCCGCAAGTTTTACAAATGCACTCGCCCGCTTCAAGTTTTCTCGTAATTGTGCCGTTTTCGGTGTCAAAAATATAAGTTGTTGTTTTGTCGGTTGTAAATTGTTTTTTATCTTCATAACAATAAGTAAGTCCGTCAATCTTCCAGTTGTTGCAATTTTGCTCCGCCAATTTTTCCGCTAAATGCGGGTTTTTGTCGTTTTCAACTCTTTTTGTGCTATTTCTTAAAATAACCCAGTTTTTGCCTATAATGTCGCAAAATCTTTTCGTGTTGCCGTTGTTTTGTATGCGTTCGCTATCGTGCAATTTATAAAGTGTGTAGTTTTCGCCTGCGTTTGCTTCTAAAATAACTTTAAACTTGTTTGTGTTTGTGTTTGTGTTTTCCATAATATGGTTAATCTCCCTTTAATAAATAAAATTTTTTGTGTGCTGTGTATTGCATCATTAAGTTGTAAAAATTCGACTTTGTTTGTTGTCTTCCGTTGCTCCCTTCTCAACCTTGACAAAATCATTCTACAAAATTAAAAAAACTTTGTCAACAAATTTTATGCACTTTTTTTCATTTTTTTAAAATTCTTTTTTGTTGCGTTTTTGCTTCCAGTGTTGGCAACCGTTTTTGTTGTTTTGCTAGCACTCAACCCCAGCAAGTGCCAAAAATACATCTTTGCGTAAAAACCCGCCACCCCGCCTATATTTTTTTTTACATTAAGGCACCCCAAACTCAAAATTTACAAAAAAGTTTTTCAGGGCAACAAAAAACTCCCCTAATACGCATAGGGGGGTCTTTTTTTAGAACTCGAATATTTTTGCTAGATAGGGGGGTTATTTGTTTATCTCTGCTATGATAGCATTAGCAATATCACGCACTTCGCTCATTGCAAGCACAATCTTGCCATTGTATTTATCAACAACCGCTCTAACAATTTCAACAACTTTTGATTTCTCAATATGGTTGCCACAAGTGCAAACACATTCGCCATCTTTAAGTTCTTTGTCATTGCTACCTTCTTTGGCTTCATATTTTTCTATTTCGATATTGGCTTCTTCGGGTTTGTTAAGTGCTTCTACCCCATAAGCCACCGCATCAGCCAAGTCATTAGTTAATTCAACTTCTTCTTTCGCTGGGTCAACAGCAACTAGCCCAGCATCAACAGCCATTTTAATAGTGTCAGCAAATGTTGGAGTTTCGTTTAACTCCATTTGTCCTTCAATTTTTTCTTCAATGTTTTTGTTTTGTTCTTTACTCATTTTTTAATTCTCCTTTTTAATTTTTAAATTCTTATCCACCTGTCGAGTATGTAATCAAAATATACCATAATTTACCCCTTAATTATATTATACTTAATTTAACATATCTCTTACATCGAATTGAATAAGCACTCTTGTTGTTCGCCTTGCTGGGTCTTCCATTGTTTCAACTCTGCACGATTGTGGTATCATTGTTTCAACAAATTCAGCAAGCCCAAACTTTGCCATTATTGCACCAAGTTTTCCAACCTGCTCTCTGCGTTCAGCAAGTTCGCACTTCATTGCGTTGTATTCGTTTAATGATATATCAACACGGTCCTTGACTTCGAGTTCCATTTTCTTTAAGTGGTTTGCTTCTTCCAATCTTTTGTTTTGAGCAAACATTGTGTTAATCATTTCAGTTTGATTTTCTGCAATGGCTTTTAGGCAATCTTTTGTATTAAGGCACCCTTTCTTCTTTTTTCTCTCCATTATTTTTCTCCTTTTTCTGCTCTTTCTATAATTTCTGCAAAGTCATCTCCTGTTAATATAACATCTTCATCGGCATAAGGTTGCTCAAAGTAGTCCCCTGCAATGTCTTTGATTTCTTTGCATACTTGTTTTCTTTCTTCTTTGCGTGCTGTTTCTAGTTTCTTAATTAAGGCACTATTCTTTCTTTTTAAATCATTCATTATATTACATATTGTTTCAATGCAAGGTAACCACACTTGGTCGCCAAGTTCGGTATAAAATGAAATGTAACCACTATTTATGAAGTAAAAATCTTTTTCTTTATCCATTTTTTCTCCTGTTTTGTTGTTGTCTATAAGTTTTTGCTGGAATTTTCTTCCAATTTTGCATTAAATAATCATAAAATTTATCATAATTCATATAAATTTGGAAATAAGCATCTATTTTATAGTCAGTTACTCCACCCATAAACGATTTCGCCATTATTTCATACTCTGCTTTATTGCAAAAACTATACATTGCCCCAAATATTATTTCGTTTTTTAGGTCTATTGTTGGGTCTTTTTTGTGTCTTGCTTTCAAGTCCATAAGAAATTCTCTAAATCTAACACTGTTAAACACATTGAAATAGGTGCATCTTGTGCTTGGAAGTATCACATTCCACTCTAAACTGTCCATTTTTTCTCCTTTTTTATATTAAAATTCGATTTCTTTTGCCTTTTTTTTAATATTTTGCATACAAACATTGGTTTTGCTTGTGCTAAAACGCATAATTTTACTAATTTCTTCGCATTTATACCCGTGCATTTTGAGTTTTAGTATCTTTTTTTCTTCGATTGTGCATATATTCATTATCTTTTCTAGGCGACATCTCGCAAAATTGAACTCAATTTCTTGTTCGTTTTCGTAAACTGTTGGCTCTAAATCGAAAAAATCTTCATTTATTAGGTGGGAATTTTGCTCAATTTCCTTTTTGTGCTGTCTTTTTATGTATAGAAACACATTTTTATATGCGTATGTGGTCCATTTTATACCCCTGTTGGGGTCAAATCTTTGCAAACACCTGCACATATACAAGATTGCTGACTGTCTTAAATCACAATCGGCTTGTAGCCCTTGTTTTTTTAATGCTGTGTTCACGACCCAAATACTATTTTCAATAATATCTTGTTGTTCCTTTGAAAGCATTTCCCACCCCTTTTTAGTTTGGCGAAAGGTGCAAGATTTGAACTTGCGAGCCAATTACGGCTGGTTGTTTAGCAAACAACTGGAATAAACCACTCTCCCAACCCTTCACAAGGCACACTACTCACGGGTCTGCACAACCTTTTCGTGTGCTTATTCTTGTGTCGCTTTTTATCTGCAATACTTTTCCCTAGTCGCTGTGCAGGCAAACTGAATTTTTTGCAAAAGGGTATTTCATATAACGACAACCAACTGGTGGAGTAGTTGGGTATCGCACCCAAGTATCCAAGATTAAGTCGATTTCATCTTGGTCGAACTAATTTCTACCCCATATAAGGGCTTTCGCCCTTGTTTTATTTTCTTTTTCTAGTAGTTTTCTTTTTAGTAGTTGTTTTTGTTGTTTTTTCTTTGTCTTCTCTTGTTGCAACTTCTATAATTGCAGAAGTTAAAATATCTAATGTCATAAGTTCAATTACTGTTTTATTGTAATCTCTATACCACTTGTAATTATTGTAATCAGCAATTAAAAATGGTATATTAAAAATTGCAAAAATTAAACTTGCAGAAATTAAACACGAATTAAACACTATCATTGCAATGTTATTCGCTGTTATGCTTAAAATCAATGAAACAATACCACATAATAAGCCAATTCCACCAGCAACTTCGGCGGTAATGTCATATTTTAACTCTTTTTTGTATCTTTTTTCTCTTTCAATTTCTAATCTTGGTATCATATTATCTCCTAAAATGGCAAGTTGTCATCATCTTCATCATCAATAGGTTGTAAATCTGCTGGTGTTGAAGTTGACTTGTTTGCTTCTCTATCGGCTCTTGTTGACAAGAACTCAAATGTATCGACATTACATTCCCACATAACTTGTGTGTTTCCGCTTTCGTTCTCATATTTACGGCTAGCCATTGAGCCATAAACTGAAATCAAATCGCCCTTCTTGCTAAATTTAGCCAAGTTTTCTGCGTTATTTCTCCAAGCTACACACACGAAGAAGTCGGTTAATGGCTCTCCTGAACTATCTTTGTTTTGGCTTTTGCAAGCAAGGTTAAATCTGCAATATGTAATTCCACTTGAAGTTTTGCTTATTTCAGGGTCTTTTGTTAATCTCCCATTGATTGTTATTTTATTCATCACTACCACCACCTAAAATCTCTTTGATTTCTTTTATAATATCTTTGATTTCTGCTTTGCTTGCGTTTTCGAACAATTCATTAGTTTTTTGTTTTGCTCTTACTTCTCTTTTGAAACATTCTTCAATAAATTCTCTGCCCCTTGTTTGAAGCACTCCAAATATAAACGCAGAAGCAATGTCTTTATCAGTTTTAGATAGGTCCATTACAATTTCATTTATGGTTAGTAGGTTTTCTATCTTGTTACCTTCGATTTGGATAGTGATTTTCCCGTTTTTATCGTTAATATTTATCATATTTTCTCCTATTTTTTAGAATTTTCATATTCTTGTTTGATTGTTTTGGCAATTTCTTTGTTCTTTTTTACTCTTGCCTTCTTTAATTTTTCTCTTGTTTGGTATTTTTCGCCCAATTTTTTAGCATATTCTGCTTCTGCATAGATAAGTTTTATATTTTTCTCAAATTCAAGTTCCATTTTTTCAATAAAATCTTGTTGAGATTTGCGAATTTTTGCGTTTTTTTCGTTTAATCTATCAATTTTTGCATCGTTTCTTGCAATTTTTAACTTATCTTTTGACTTTCTTTCTTCGGTTTCAGCATCAATTTTTGTTTGTTTTGCTTCTAATCTATCAATTTTGTTTGTTTTTTTGTTGAATAACATAATTTTTCTCCCCTTTTTTATTCATCTATTTCTAATTTTGCTTTAAT
>JAFWWV010000040.1 GCA_017523305.1 Clostridia bacterium | reverse complement strand
TTTTTTAACAATATTTTACTATTTAAAAATATGTTTTTTCAATATTAGGTGCCACAAAACAAAAAATAAAAACAGGCTAAGAAGAATAATCTTCTTAACCTGTTTTTTTAACTAAAACTTTTTACAACTTATCAAAATTTTTATCTTTGCCCGTTAGGGTTGTTGTTATTATTTTGATTATTGTTTTGTTGGTTTTGGTTATAGTTTTGACCGTTCATATTATTACCATTTACATTTTGGTTATAGTAGTTTTGGTTGTTCATATTAGGGTCATAATACTGACCGTTATTCATTTGATTTTGGTTGTAATATTGACCATTATTCATTTGATTTGGGTCATAGTTTTGATTATTAACTTGGTTGTTTAAGTTTTGTTGTGCATTAGAGTTCATTTCGTTTTGAGTTCTCTTATATTGTTCTTTTTGAATGTTTTTATTGTTTTTCTTTCTGTTTGCTCTAACAGCAGCAATAACAATAATTACACCTAAAACAGCAACAACAATAACTGCAACAATAATAATCAAGTTTGTATAAGTTTGTGGTTCATAAACTTTAAATGAACTTACTCTGTTTGTATAGTAGTTACTATTTGCAAATACAATTGTAACTCTATAGTCACCTTCAGAAATAACATTAGTAATGTTAACACCTTCTTTAGTGAATATTAATTCATATTCAGGTATTATACCATCAACAAATTGTGATTCGTCAAATATTACAGAAATCTTATCATTTAATTTTGTACCATCTTCTCTTAATACACCACTTAAAACAATTTCGTAATCTTTAATTTCTCTTTGTTTAATTGTATAAGTGTTTTTGAAAATTAAATTTTCACCAAAGTCATAGTTAGTTTTTAAGTCTTCATCTAACTCTAAAATAATGTAATATGTACCAGCATTTGTTAAGTAACTTAAGTTTACTTTGTTAATCATATTTTCGTCAGAATAAACTGCTAAAGTATAATCATCTTCAGATAAACCTTCAATACCTTCAGCCCTAACAGCTGAATCATTGTTAATAATTAAATCGCCATATGTTCTTATTACAGAGTTAATTGAAATATTAAGAACTGCCTTATTAATAATAAGAGTCTTTGCTTTTGTATACCCTTCTGGGAATGAATAGTATACGCACTTACCACTATCAAAGAATGCTGTAATTTCATATTCGCCTGCATCAAGAATTGTATCAGCTGTTAATTCTGTAAATTCTGGATCCAAGTATGTACCATCACCAAGACGGTGAACTTGTTTGTACATATATCTAACATCATCAAGATATTGAAGAGCTGCATTTGGAGATGTTACTCTTGTAATATTTTTTAATGTTGGATTATTTGAATATGTAATTTCATCATTAATAAATTTTAAGCTTTCAGTATCAGAGTATGCACCAGAGATTAAAACTTTAACATCGAAGATACCAAAGTCTCTACCTTCAGTAAAGTTCTTATCATCTGCAACAAACTTAATTTGTCTTGTTATATAACCAACAACTGTTAATACTTCTTCGCCATTTAACCAGCTTGCTGTTCCTGTTACTTTTGACCAAACGCCTGCTACTTCATCATAGTACTCAAGAATATAAGGAACAGTTGTACCGTTTTTATCAAGTCTTTCGTTCCAAACACCCTTAATAGCAATTCCGTTAACTTCAGATTCAACAACATTTTCATTTGTTGTATCTAAAGAACCTTTTAACATAGGTGTTGTTATGTTAATAGGAATTGTAAGTTTTTCAGTTAAAGATTCGCCATATGAATTATAGTTAGCATTAAATGCTGATTCATAGTTATAAATAATTGAGCAATCGTTAACACCATAACTTAATAATGAAGCTGTGTTTGCAAAAGTAAATCCTTCTGGTAAAGAAATATTTAAGTCTGCAATAGTTAAACCTGGTTTATAAGCTTTTGGAGAAACAACAAAGTTACCTAAAGCTCTTAAAACTTCGTTCTTAGTATAATTTGCTTTTAATACATAAACTCTAACTTGAACTTTCATTGCGTTGTAGTTGTTTTTGTTACCAAATACACTTTCAACGAATTTAGTATCAAACTTAGGATTATAATTCATGTAGAAAATTTCACCTTCGTCGCCGTTAGCAACAAGTAATCTATCAAAACCTTCTTGTGTTTCATCCCAACTGTAACCTGCTGTCATAATACCAATAGAACCTACAGTTAAGTTTTTGTTATAAGTAACTGTAATTGGTGTGTGTTCAAAGTTACTTGGTTTTAAGTCACCACGAAGAATTCTTATTGTAACATCAATATCTTTTAATGTTTCATAACAATTTTCATTTTCGTTATAACTTGCTTTGTAAACAACTGAGTAATATTCAAGATTACCAATGTTAATTAAACTTAAATCAACATCTTTAAGGTAATAATCTGTACCTGATTGATAATCTGTTGGTAAATATTTTGGTTCATATTCACCAGAAGCATTGATAATGTAATATGTTCCACTTGTAGAACTTGTTACTGTTGAATCAAGTTGATATTGCCATGTGAAGTATTCTGGTAATTCAATTGAACTTAATTTTAATCCTGCAATAAATTTAAATTCAATATATTCACCAATCTTACCTTTAACTGCGTCAGCATCATATGTACCTTTATCGATATTAAATGAAATTAAAACGCTTAAAGTATTAAATAAAACTTCGTCTGGATTGTAATTTACATAAGCAGATACTTTACCTGCATTTTCAATAGAAATGTTTTCATTTGCCCATCTAATTGTTGAAATTACATTCATTTCATCATCAACAAATTTTAAATCAGCAAGAGTTTTTACTTGACCATATTTTGCATTTACAACGCTTGTTGCATTTTTATCAACAACATTAAATTTAATAGCATTAAATTCTTCCATAGTAGGTGTTGCTTTATCAATCTTAAATGATTTTACAGCACTACTACTATAGTTACCCCTAAAGGTAATATAAATATAAGCCATACCATATTCTATGTTGTTTGAATATGTTAATGTATAGTCAGCATCAGTACCTTGAACAAGTACTTTTTCGTTACCATTTTCATTTGTGAAAATGATAGGACCTGTTGTGTATGGTTCTGCGAATACTGGACGAATTTCGCTACCAGTTTTAACTTGTGTTCTGATATTAGGAATTTTGAATCTTGATGAATCATATTGTCTTGCAGTAATGTCAAATTGAAGTGATAAATCTACGCCTTGGTAATTACCATCAACATTAAATGTAACTGTTGCTACACCCTTATTAGTGTTGTTTGTGTAAATTACGCTATTTGCTTCATTAGCATCAACAATCTTAATGTTTTCTCTGTCGCTAATATTTACATAGAATTCATTAAGTTTAATTGCATCACCTGTATAAACTTTATCTTCATCATTAACAAATTTAATATCAGCATTTGTAATTTGTCTAGCTAAAATATTAAATGTTTGTTTAAGTTCACCATCAAAGTTGCCGTAACCTCTAACAATAACTGTTGCTTCACCTTTATTGATGTTATTTTCATATCCACCAATATAGAAATCAGTTGTTGCAGTTAAATCAACAATATCATCTACAGCTTTAGTAAATTTAACTTTTACTAGTTCATCAATTTTAATTTCTGAACCATAATTGTAAATTTGGTCAGCAATAGATTCAATTGTAAATTCATCACCATTAAATGTTTTTGGTGTAATTTTGAAAGTAATTGTTTTTGTACCAACTAAATTTTTAAGACCTGTTAAAGTAATTTCTGCATCACCAACATTTGTGTTGTTTTTGTAAGAAATTGAGAAGTCTTCATCTAAAACTAAAGTTGTTGAACCAACTACAATCTTGCCTTCAAAATCTTTAGTTTGAGCAAAACCTGTATAAATAACTGAAGTTAATAAACTTTCATCTATTACGACTAAGTTACTTGCAATGTTAAGTTGTTTAATTTCATAATCATAAACTACTGAACCTGAATATACACCGTTTGCACCACCAAATACAATTTGAATTGCCGCTGTACCAACATCTTGGTTGTTAGTGTCGCTACCGTTTGAAGTTAAAGGAGAAGCATTTATTACTAAGTCAGAAATATTAAACATATATGCTTCAGAACCATTAGAAGCTTTAAGAACAATTTCTACATCATCTAATGTAAGTTTTTGTTGAGAACCATTATAGAAAATATCTTTCTTCATAGTTACAACAATATCATCAGCAGTAATATTAATTTTAGCTATACCAAAGGTTTCTTGAGTTGAACCACTATAATTACCAATAAATTGAATATAAATTGTTGGTAAACTATCTTCTTCAACATCACGAACCCAAGTACCTGAAGATTCATCATAAGTATGAGTAATACCCTTATGATTTTTGTAAACTAATGTGTAATCAGTTCCTTCTACCAAAGTAGCTAAGTTGGCTTTAATAATAGGTTTTGGAGTAATTTCTTTATCTGTATATCTAAATAAATCATCTAAAGCAATTGACCATGTACCTTGTTCGCCATAAGGAAGTGGAGTAATTGTATATTCAAATACTAATGAACCCGTAAAGTTACCATTACCATTTATAGCAAAACTTGCTTGACCAGCATTTATGTTATTTGCATAACTTGATTCATTTATGCTATAAGCTGTTCCATCTTGAGCTAATTTTTCGCCTAAGTAAGTAACTTCAAAATCAGAAAGAGTTAATGTAATTTGACTACCTGTAAAGTATTTAATACCAAGTAAGGTAAATTCAAATTCATCTGAGTGTTTTGAAATATCTCTTGCGATAATTTCAAATTGTTTATAAACAGTACCTACATAGTTGCCTTTACCTGTAATAGTAATTGTTGCTCTTGAGCCAACATTTGTATTACTTGAATATTCAATGTCATAATCTTTAGTTAAAACTAAGATGTATGTACCATCAGTAATTACAACACCTGCATCAGGTTTAATTTCTTCGCCTGTGTATTCTTGTTGTGCTATTTCTGAAATATTAACATTTACTTGTTCTAAATTCTTTGGATTAATTACAAATTCTCTTTCAACAGAACCTTTGTAGTTACCCATACCAGAAATAGTAATACTACCTGTACCAGCGTTAATGTTATCTGCATTTGGAGTTACTGAAACTGTATAATCTTTATTTAAAGTTAAAGTTTCGCTACCAAATGTTAATACAACGTTAGGTATAATAATCATACTTGTGTATGTTTGTGCAACAATATCACTAACATTAATTTCTGCAATATCTTTAGCTGTAATAGCAAATCTATTTGAAATTTTTGAAGTATAGTTGTTAATACCTGTTGCTTCAATGTAAGCAGTACCTACATTTTTATTGTTAATAAAGCTTAACTTATAATCAGTATTTTCTTTAAGTTCTGTATAAGTATAAGTTCCATTTTCTTCAGTGAATGCAAAAACATAAATTTCTTTTGTTATGTTTTGTGCTGTGTATTCTTCTTCACCAATTGTTTTATTTGGAGCTGAAGTTAAGTCTGTGTGATCAATTGTTGTAATAAAGTAATTTGTATCTAAAACTTTTGGATTAATTATAAATGTTTTATGAATTGTACCACTGAAGTTACCTGCATTACTGAATGTAATTTCAATTGTACCTTGACCTGCATTAACGTTATCAATGTAGTTTGTAATATTATAATCAAAACCTTTCTTTAAATACAATGTATAAGGTGGAGTTGCCTCTGTTACCTTATATGAAATACTTACTACATCAGGTTCAATTGCTGTACCTGTGTAAACGTATTGTGAGTAATCAAGAACTATTTCCATTCTGCCTAAAAGACTATCAGATAAAGCTAATCTAGAAATATCAAAAGTAATTAATTTGTCACCCTTATAGTTACCAGTACCAGTAATTGTTACTGAACCAGCCAATGTTCCAGCATCAACATTATCGCCATAACTCTTAATGGCAAAAGTTACATCTTCTTTATTTGATTCATCAAATACATATTCACCACTAATATCAGCTGCTGTAGGAGCTATTTGTCTGCCAGTATAATTATATGTACCGTTTACACGGAAAATATTTAAAGCAGAAATATCTCTTTGAACAATATTAAATGTAGTTGTTTTTGTACCACTAAAGTTGTTAGCACCTGTAACAGTAACAGTTGCTATACCTGTTTGAATATTATTGCCATACTCAACTGTATAATCAGTTGTTAATGTTAATAATTCTTCATCTTTAAATTCCCCATCACCATCTTTGTTCCAGAAGAACTCAATAGTAGGAGTAATTGCACCAACTTGATAAACTTGATCTGAAATTGCACCTATAACAAACAAATCATCATTTGAGAAGTTAAGTTGTGTAATCTTATATTCAAGTTCTACTGTACCTACATAGTTAACATAAAGTGAATTTGCTGCACCTTGAATTGTTGCAACTACATAGTATATACCAACATTTATAGGGCCACCATCTACTTCAAGTTTTGAAGAATTTAGGTATACATAAACATCAGAAACATTAAATGCAACACCTTTTGTATCGCTATATAAATAAGTTACAGTTGGAGTAATAGCTTCGCCAGTAAATATATATTCTTTAGAAGCTACATTATTAAATTTTAATGTGTAATCGCTAATATCAGCAGTTGCAACTGTTTGTGGAACAATGTTGAAATACAATGTATGTCCACCACCAACATTTGTACCTTTACCAGCGATTGTAATTGTAGCCTTAGCTGTAGGACTACTTACATTAATATTATTTGAATAGAAAACTTCAAAGTCAGTATTTAAAATCAATGGAGTTGGATTGTTTCTATTAACAGTTACGTAACTAGTTTCACCATTAATAAAGTTCTTAGTAATAGATGTTGTGGTGTAAACTTCATCAGCTGTTAAGTAAGGATCAAAAATTGCATTTTTAATATCTAATTTTGCAATTGAATAATAAGCAATTAATGTACCTCTATAGTTACCTGTAAGAGTAAGTGTAAGTCTTGCAGTGTTTTCGCCAGCTTGAACAGCATTATCATAAACAATTTTTGAACTGTCATATGTTAATGTTGTTGCACCATATGAAACTGTAGTAATTGATGGAATTTGAATTGAACCATTATATACACAGCCACTATCATCAAGAACAATTGAAACGCCTTCTGTATCATTAGTTAAAACTTGACCAGAAATTGTTAAATCACCATAAGTTATTCCACCTGATTTTAATGTGTAGTTAGGGTGTGTAAATTCAACAGAAACAGCTCCATTATAAACGCCAGCACCCAACTTCAAGTAGTCAGATCTGTTGCAAATTAATTCAAGGTATGTTGGAATTTCAACCAAGTCAACTGAAGGATTTACAAGTTCGTCATTATCGAACTCAAAATCACTACCTTCGTTTTTAGTTAAAACGCCAGTACCATAAATCATTGTTGCATCTGGTACTACAATTGAAATTTCTTTTTTCTTAACATCAATTGTTATTGAATTTGAGAAAACTTCAATGTAAGTTTGAGTATTTTCATCAGCACCAGCTGTTTTATATGAACCCATAACAACTTTGCCAGCACTTATGAATTGAACTTCTGCTTTAACAACGCTTGTCTTCCAAACTGTTGGGAAAGCAGCTTTAAAGTTTTGAATATCTGTATCGTTAATATCTGTAATGTAATTTACTCTAACTTGAGCAAAATCACCTGAAACATTAGCAAATACAGAGTTAACAATTAACATATAGTTGTTATCTTTAACAGCTTTATTATCTTGGTTAACTAAATCTGTACCACCGGTAATAAAGAAGTTAACTCTATCGCCATAAGTATATGTGGCTGTTGCGCCTGCAATTACTTCTGTGTATGAACCATTTGATGAGAAATAGAAGTTAAGTGGATTTTGTGGAAGATTTGATGGGTAGAAAGTTTGAGAAATTTCACCCAAAGAGAAATCTTGATAATTCTTTGCTTCTAACTCTTCATTGTTAATAGCACAAACATAACTTAATCCTGGTTTATAAGGATTTTCGTTTGACTCAGTATAAGTAGCAATTGAGTATGAATAATTGCCAGTTAAGTATAAGTCAATTACAGCTTGATATTTTTCATAAATATCACTAAAAGCTGTTGCAGGAGAATTTTGTGATAAAGCAACTGTTTCTTCGTGAGAAGCACCTGCGCTAATACCTGTTTTGTAATCAATAGTTACTGTACCTGTTGGGAACTTAGCTTCTGGATTATCTGAACCATAAACAACAATAAGAACTATTGTTTGTTTATCTATTTCGTCAACAGCTGAAGCTGAACCTGTTTGAAGTGCAACAACAGTGTAACTCTTTAATGCTGTAGCTTTAATTTCATAATCTTTATAAGTTTCACCTATTAAGGTATAGTTTTCAAAACCTTTACCTTTAAGCTCTGCTTTAATTCTGTATGAACCAGCTTCGCTTGTTAAACCAGCATAATCCACATATGTTCCACCAGATTTTGTATATTGGTAAGTATATTCAACTGGAGAGTCATTTCCTTTAATGTTAGAAATTTCAGCAGTTGGATATTGGTTTTTACCATTATAGTAATAAGTTGCTGTTTTCCAACTAGTTAATACTAATTCAACTGTGTTAATAGTTAAAGAAACTTTCTTTTCGCCATCTTGATAAACTAAAACGTAGTTAACAGCTTTTGCACCACCAATTGTAATTTCTGGTGTATAGGTTCCAGCATTTGTTTTTAAGAATGTCATTTCTCCATCATATAATGGGTAAACGCTTAAAACGTCAGCAGGTAAAACACCATTTAATATTACATTTAATGATTGTGATGAGGCGTTGTATTCAACAGCAGGACCGTTTGAGAAAGTAATGTTAACTTTATCAACGTACCATGTTTTTGAAAGTTTATTTGCTTCAGGTAAAACATAGTTAACTGAGTGAGCACCACTTAAGCCCATAACAGTTCTTACATAAGCACCAGCATTAACTGTTTCGTTTGTAAATGTACCGTTAAGAGTTGTTGAGAATGAAATGTTTACTGCTTCACCAGTAATCTTGTTACCAATTTCTGGGATAAATGAACTGCTTGTTGCGTCATAAGTTTTTCTTACTTCGCTTACACCATCGCCACCATCAATGTTGTCTGGAATCCAGTTAATTGTAATGGTTAAAGGTGTGATTTCCCAATCTAAAGTTGTAAAGCTATCTTCATCAGCAGCGTTAAATGAGTAATTTAAGTTGCTTAATTTTACAATTCTTGCAGTGTATTTACCAACGTTAATTTTTGCGTTGTTTTCATAACCACCAGTAGCAGCTACTGTAACTTGGTCACCAGCTAAAACGCCAACAACATTTGCAAAAACAGATTGTTGTTCACCACTATATTGAATTGATCCACTATAGTCCCAACTAAATGTAACTTGTTTTTGTTCAACTTTCCAAGTTTTAGTTAAGTAAGAAGTTGCATAATTTGCTAATGAATAATTATCTTTATAATCACCAGCAAGAGCTACAATTGTTGCTGTGTAGCTACCTGCACTTGAACAGTTAGAGAAGTCTGTTAAAGTTTGAGTAACGCCATCAGGATTTGTAAATTTAATTTCAACATTAAAGCTTAATGTTTGAGAATCAACTAAACCTTCAGTAACACTAGGTTGATAGTATTTTGCTGTTCTATCATAAACCCAAGTTGCTGTGTTTGCTCTCCATTCAAAAGCAATTTTTACAGGAGAAATTGTCCATTCCCAAGAAATATTTACACTGCCTTCTAAGGTATAGTTTGCGCTATCTGTACCGCTTAAAGAAGTCATTGTTGTTGTATACTTCTCGCCTGTTGGAGTAACTGCAACTTTGTTAACATCTCCACCATATTCACCTTGGTTAACATTGTCGCCAGGAATTCTACCTGAAATTGTGCTAATTGTTGGATTATGTGTTCTACCATCATAAGTTGTATCACTAAAATTCCAAACAAAAGTTAATGTTTTCTTTTTAATTTCCCAAGTTTTTTCAATATCATTTTTCAATTGATAATCGCTTTCACCTGAGATACTTAATTCACATTTATAGAAACCAGCTTGTGTACAATCGCTTGAACCATTTGCAAGAACATTCCAAACAATACCATCTGCAGAGTATGAATAAGTGTGAACTAAATTAATTGAAGTTGCGTTAATTAAGTTTGCAACTGTAGCTGAATAATAAATTACATTTTTATTATATGTTGCACTATCACCTGAAATATTTGTTCCAGCCCAAGAAATAGATGCCTTTCTTGGAGTAATAACCCACTCACAAGTAGATGTGTTTTCATCAAGCATATAGTTAACGTTTGATAATTCACTAGCTTTTGCTAAATATGTACCAACGTTTACTGCAACATTAGTATAGTTTGGAGATGAATAATTATGAATTCCAGGGATTTCTTCTGTTGAGTAACCAATAACGTTAACAGAGTCTGATCCTTGAACATTTGTTACAACAGCACTTATAAATTTATTACTGCCTGTAAATGAATCATCTTCATATGTCCAACTAAGTTCAGCATAAAGTCTTGTAATTTGCCAATCGATAGACCAATCATAACTATCAAGAGTACCATTTGTGAAAATGTAGTTACCAGTTTTAACCAAACTTACTGTTGCAACATAAGTTCCAGCATTAGTTTGTGTTACGCCTGAAACTGAATAATGTAAGCCTAAAGTTAAATAATTATCTGTTTTATAAGTATCTCTTACATTAACAACAACTGTTTGTGGTTGAGCATTATAAACAAATGGAGTTGCTAATCCGTTATAATCAAGAGTTAAAATATTTGAAAGAGTTGAAAGATCTAACTTAGCAGGAGTAATTGTCCAACTTTGAGTTATGTTTTGAGCTCCTGTTAAAGTATAGTTGTTTGTTCCACCAAGACCTGTAATAGTTGCTGTATATGAACCACTGTCTTTTGAGTTTGCTTCCATAAATGAAACATAATCAGTTAAGATCATAGAACCTTTATCAAAAGCAACCGAAAGGGTTTGTGCTATACCCCTTGCAATAACTGAAACTTCAAAAGCAATTGTATCTCTTGAAATTGCATTATTTGGAGCAACTGTAAAGTATTGGGCTCTGTCTGAAATTACATCAGCTCTAATAGTTGAATCTGTCCATTCATAGTAATCAGTACCAGTCCAAGTAAAGTTCAAGGCTCTTGGTAAGATTTGCCATGTATAAGTAGCACTTTCTTCATCAATTACATAGTTGTTACTAAATTGACCTGAAATTGATGCTGTTGCTGTATAAGTATCAACATCAAGAATGTACTCTGGAGCAAATTGTCTATTTGAAGAGTTTGTATAAACAACTTCGTGAGTTACACCACCACGTTCAGAATCAAGCAAACCATTCATATCTTCTATGAAATAGTATTTTGATGCACCAGTATAGTATGGTGTTTCAAAGCCTGTTGCCTTCCAAACAAAAGTAATTTTTCTCCTTACAATTTCCCAGTTTAATTTAACTGTACTATTTGAATCAACAAAAGTATAGTTGCTGTTTCCAAGGTCTCTAACCTTTGCAATATATTTACCAACAGCAGTTGCTTTTTGTTGATATCTTGTATTGTCATCAATAAAGTCATTTGAGTAGTAAATTACAAATTCGTCGCCTGCTCTTACAATACTATTTGGGTTAACAGAAGCTTTTACTTCATGTTCGTTTGAATCATATGTATAAGGTTGTGTATAATCCCAAACAAAAGTAACTTCTCTTGGATCAATTCTCCAAGCAACTGTTGTTGTATTGTTTGCAACAAGTTGATAATAACTTTTGTGTGTACCTGATAAGCCAAGAGAAATATCAATTACACCATTATATACACCAGCGTTAATGCAGTTAGGGTCATCACCAACATAAGTAGGTGTGAAGTTAACTTCAGTATAGTTATTTACAAGGTTTGCAATGTGAGCTCTTAAAATATATTGAGCGCCATCATAAACACTTGAAGCAACTACTGCTGTTCCGTTTGGTGTAGCATAATCTATATCAAAACCATCATCTTCGATAAGCCATTTAAATGTTAATATTCTAGGTATAATTTCCCAAACTTGAACTAAAGTTTGTTCACCTAAAGTATAGTTAGCATTTAATGTTGTTGTTACAATTTTACATTCGTAAGAAGCAATTTCTCTTTGTTCGTGACCTGTAAATGTTATACCTAAGTTATCGCTACCTAAAGTACCTTTAATTAAAGGAACAAAGGTTTGCATTTTTGAGTTCCATTCATAAGTTGCATTTTCTGGCCATTCAATTGTTAATGGAGCTTTTTCAATTGTCCAAACAAAAGTTTCTGTACCCTCAGCTATTACATAGTTATAACTAAGTTGTGTAGAAAGTGTTGCAACAACTGTGTATTCTCCAGCATCTTTTTTATTAAAGTCACCACTATAATTTAATGTTAAAGCAATGTTTTTATCATTAGAAATAACACTAACATCATGGAATAATGCTGTATAAACAATTGAAGATTTTTCTTCATTATCAATACCCCAAGTTAAAGCAACTGCATCTCTATTAACATTAAGTGTAATAGTGTAGTTTGCTGTTGGAGAAAGATAATAACTACTTACTCTGTTATAGTATGTTTCGCTTGGATCAAATGAATAATCATCACCAAGTTGTGTTGTTTGAGTATATGTTCCATCTGCATTTTTAATATAATATAAAGCTAATTGATCTGCAGTTGGATTTAAAGCTTCTTCAAACTCAATAATTGAAATAGTAATAGTATAAACACCAGCATCAGTTACAGTTATATAGTTTAAGCCAGCAGTAAATACTAAGTTATTTGCTGTGGTTGTATTGTAACTTACTTCTTCTTCGTAGGTTGTACCTGAGTTTGTTGTACCAGTTACGCTAATAACAACTTTTAAGTTACTTGAAATTGTAACACCGTTTGTACCAGCCATTGAAGCTGTAATTCTATAACCTGTAGGAGTATAGTTTTTATCAACAGTGTAGTCTTTATCGGCTAAACTTGAGTGAACAATAGTTTGTTCTTCAATTTGCCATTTTTCAATAAAGGCTTGTGTACCTGTAATACTCCAGTTAAAGCTTATTACTTCGTCTGGTAATTTATAGTTTGTATTGCTTACATCTAAAATAGTTGTTTTAAATGAGCCTGTTTTATCAAATCCAGTTGGGTTTGCAGGAATATTTGAAACAAAACTTTCAACGTAACTATCTGTAAATTCATAGTAGAAAGCTTGGAAAGTTGTTTCATTGTTGTCGGTAAATTCTACTTTAACAATAATTTTTTCTTTACCATCTTCAGGATCTACATATAAGTTTTTAAAGATAGGAACAATTAAGTGTTTTGTATCACCTTGTTCGTAAGCACCAATGTATTGTTCTTTAAGAGTTGTGTCGTACCAATAATCAACTTCAAGTGTTAATGGATTAATTTTCCATAACAAATGTTCGTCTTTTAAAACGTAGTTTGTATTGGTAATTTGCATACGCATTGAATAAGTTTCAGTACCTGTATTTGCGTTTACTGCAACTTCTGTACCACTTTGAACTCTTAAGTCTAAGTCTTCATAGTCGTCGTTATATTTTAATTGGCCTTCAACAAGTTCAATGTTAACATCGCCATCTATACCGTTTTTAAATGTAGCATTAATTTGAGTACCTGTATATGTGTATTCACTAACTGCTAATGTTACATCAATTTGAGCAGGAATAATAGTTACAACGACTTTTTCTGAAGTTTTATGTCTTGGGGTTATACCAACAATAACTTCAACATAAACCTTGTAATAACCTGTTTCGTCTACTTCATAAACGTTATAAGTTTCTGATGTAGCCCCAGGAATTGCTTGGTCTTGATAGAACCATTGATAAATATATCTAAAATCTGAAGTTTCGTTTTTGTTAGCAATACTTGCTGACAATGTAATAACTGTACCATAAGTTTCTTCATTATCATCAGAAGTACTTGCAACAGTAACAATAGGAGTAGAAACAACCCAAACTGTATAAAGGTTATATCCATTACTTGAAACATCTTGGTTATAGTAAATTTGTTTTTCTAAATCAATAACGTTTATTGTTGTACCTTTTTCATTTTCATAGCAATAACCATAAACTTCATAACCAATATTTAACATTTTGGTTTCTGGGTCTGTTTTTAAAACATCTCCGTTGATATAGTCTTCATATTTATCGCCATATCTAACTTCAATTTCATAAATGGTTGCGCTTTGATATTGATAACTTACATATAAAGTAAATGTATTACCCATTTGTAAGGTTTGGTTGCCACCATGAGTTTTAATTTCTACAAGATAGAAACCTTCGCTTTCATCAGCAAGAAAATAGAAGTTTGTAACATCATCAAAGAAGTTAACTTTTTCTACAACAACTCTGCTAATGTTGTATTCATCTTCTGTATCAATTTCAATTTCTGTTCTATCGTCAAGTGCAGCTTGTTGAACAATTACACTGCTTTGTTCTAAGAATATTTGACCAGAAATATATGCTTCTGCACCAACAGAAGAAGGTTTAATAATTAAAGTTTTTGAACCTTGATAAGATGCGTACCAAATAGCATCGCCTTTAGCAGCATCATTATTTCTAATTTCGCAACCTTCGATTATTAATTCTGATTTATATTCGTTTGAAACATAAATTGTACCATCGTTTATTGTAGCATTATAGAAAATTTCAATTAGGCTAACCCCTTCGCCTTCTTTAACTGGAGCAAGTTCTACTTTACCACCACGGTTATAAATTGCACCACCATTATTAGTTGCTTTATTGTTATCGATAGATCCTTTTTTAATTAAAAGACCTGTTACACCTAACTCATTATTATTTAAGTAAATAGCACCACCATTACCACCATTATAGCCAGTAAATTTATTTGCTGCATAAGTACCATTATTGCTAATTACACCATCTTCAATAATCATACTTGCTTCGCCAATAAGACTTATTGCACCACCGTGTGGGGCTAAGTTTCTTGAAATAGTAGCACCGTCTACATAAATTTCACCTAAGCAATAAATAGCACCACCAGATTTACCATCTTGATACAATTCATTGTTTTGTAATGCAGTTTTTGCATATAAATAAAGTTTTGCACCTTTTTCAACTAAAATCAAAGAATCATTTGCAACAAGACCATCGTTTCTTGCATAGTTGTCAGCATTTGGAGTTGAGTTTGCACCGTTTGAAGCTTTCCAAACTGCGCCACCATCAATATTGATAGTACCAGTCATTTTGTTACCTTCAGAATCTGCACCAATTACCAAATCTGCAGTATTTCTAACATTAAATAATGCACCTGTAAAACCTGATAATCTTTGAATTGTTATAGTATCACTTGTTGTGAAATATTCTGTATTTGTTAAGTTGTAAGTTGTTGCAATATAAATGAAACCTCTGTTTGCAACACTATTAATTGCTGCTTGCATTGTAGTTGCATCACTAGGTTGTGTGTATGTTGAATTTAAGTAGAAACCAGTAATACCCTCAGCTGAAGTAGCGTAATAAAGTTCTGTTGTATAAACTTGAACTTGAATTGTAAAGTCAATATTACTATAAGCATCAGCGTGTGGGTCAAAAGTTACAAATGCTTCTTGTAAACCAACGTTTGTAAATGAAAATTCATCATATGTCCATTTAAATACACCTTCAACAGTTCTGCCGTTGTAAGAAGCTTTACCACCTAACAATGCAGGTCTGTTATCACTATTACCTTGACCAGCTGTTTTTGAGTAAACTGTATTAACACTAGGTTTTGCGTTAATGTAAGGAGCTTCTGTTATTTCAGGAACAATGTTTCTGATATAAACAGTTCTATAATCTCTTTCGTTTGAACCATTATATGTTATTCTAAAGTAAACATAATATTTACCACCTTCTCTAAAAGAAGGTTTTGTTGTTGACCAGTTTGTTGTTGGGTAATCAATAGATTGTACAGCACAGAATTCAATAGTAGCATTGTTTGGATTGCTTATAACTTCAAAACCAATAGAGTGGCTTGCACCATCATAATCACCAATATAGTCACTAGCTACATAAACAACACCTTTAAGTTCATTTAAACCTAAGTATAAGAAGTTGTTTTTTAAGAAAATTCTTTTTGCTGGATTATCAGCAACAAAACAATCAATAATTTTGTTATTTGTAAGTTCAAATGCTTTGTATGGAGAAACTACTACAGTTGAAAGTGTAGAGTTGTTTTCAACACCAATTAAGCTAGAATCTGAAAGAGTATTTAAAGCATAAACAGGAGTGTTTTCACCTAAGAAAACGTTGTTTCCAATATTTTCATAGATATAAACCTCATTTCCAACAAATAAATCTGAACCTGATTCGATATGAACAGCACCAGTTGTACTTGTTTCGTTATCGTTTTTAGTTATCTTACCACCAAGAACAACTACTGTTGAATATGCATTAGTATCAATGTTTTTAGCAGCAAGAATTGCAGCAGCTTTACCTAAAGATGAGTTTTCGGTAATTTCGCCGTTTAATAATAATAAGTTTGCACCATTTAAGTAAATAGCACCAGCGTTATTTGCTTTTGCACGGTTACCAGAAATTTTAACATTTCCATTAATTTCAACAAAACCATTGCCGTTTACATAAATAGCACCACCGTTACTACCTGCATTGTTTTCAGTAATTTCACCACCAGTAATAAGTAATGTACTTGTAATGGTTGTTGTGTCGTTTAAGTAAATAGCACCACCATTACCTGTTTCAACAGTTTTATTTGAATAAATATAACCACCAACAATAGTGAATGATGAAGTGTTAATGCGGTTAAACATATCTGAAACAACTGCAGCGCCATCAACTAAACCATCAAGAGATGATTTTTTCATAGTACCAGTTGTTTGAGCGTAAATAGCACCACCAAAACCAGCTTCGTTAGCATAGATTTCACCTGCATTTAAAGTAAATGTTGAACCTGTTGCTAAGTAGATAGCACCACCGTTACCATTTGCTGTATTTTCATAAATTTCACCACCACCAATAACAAGTGTTGCACCAAGGTTATAAATAGCACCACCGTCTTGAGTAGCTGTGTTTTCATAAACAATAACAAGTTTTGTGATATCTAAACTACCACTAGTTAAGTAGATAGCACCACCTAATTTAGATGTGTTTGCAACAATTTCGCCATCAACAATTTTTAATGTTCCACTTGAAACAATAGCACCACCCATTTCGGTAGAAGTATTGCCATAAATTAAACCTTTAGAAATTGTTGTTGTTCCAGCAGAGTAAATAGCTCCACCTTCTTTAGCGTTATTGTTAACAATATTTCCACCATAAATATTTACTGTGGTTCCACTAGCAGCATATATTGCACCACCTTGACCTTTATTTGAATTTGTATCAAAGGTGTTGTTATAAATATCGCCACCATAAATGTTTAATTCGCCTTCTTTAATATAAATAGCACCACCAGCTACATAAGCTTGGTTTTTATAAATTAAACCACCATAAATATCAACTTTTCCTAAACTGTAAATAGCACCACCATAATCAACACCATTAACAAGCATATTGTTTGTAATTTCACCACCATTCATAACTACTGTACCTTCGTTATAAATAGCACCACCAGGCAATACATTTCTTGGTTTTGTATTATAGTTGTTATTTTTTAAAGTTGTACCAGCTTCAATTATAAGTTTTGAACCATTTAAAACATTGATTAAAGCAGATTCTGCATCATATAATCCACCACTAATAATAATATCTTTTAATGTTAAAGTAGCATTATTTTCTACTGAAATTAATACACCTGCATGTTCGTTATATCTAACAATAACTACATTAGTTGCTGTTAAAACTGTATCTGTTTTAATTGTTAAAGGATTCATTAAATAAATTGTTGAATTGTTTTCGCAAATTTCAAGAGCTTTTGCAAGAGTTCTAACTGGGTAACTTTCAGCACCCAAATCTTGTGGTTGAGAATCAGCACCATTAAGTGGGTCCCAGTAAACAACACTTCTTAATGTACCTTTAGCTTGAAGTCTAATATTAAAACCATCATCAGCAATAATAGAGAAATCTGTTTCAATTACAAATATTGCTTTTGCGTTGTTTTCAACATTTGCTTTACCATTTGCTAAAGCCATTAAAGCTGTATAGTATTCTGATTCATCTTCAATAGCAACAACTATATCATTTACTGAACCAGCAACACTTAAAGCAATATAAACAGTTGAATTTGTTGCAAAGTCGCCGTTTTGATAAATAGTTGTAGTATTTGGATTTGTTTCAATAGCAGAAGTAATACTTAAATTACCTGCTAAGTAAACTTTACCACCGCCACCTACACCAATTTCTCCAGAAATACCAGAAACGGTTGCGTCTGTTAAATAAACACTTGCTGTAGATTGAACAAGAATTTGAGCAAATTTACCTGAAGTTGAACCATTAAAGAAGTTATCTCTAATAGAAGTATTATTTGAAACTAACTTTCCTGTACCTATAACAGAAACACCAGCACCACGGCAAACAGCATTTGCATAGTTTGTATATGTGTTATTGTTGTAAATTTTTGAATTTTCAAATGTGTTTTCGCCACTAAGGTAAACAGCACCAAATAATTCAACAGAACTTGTACCACTTGTCTTTTTATATCTAACAATATTTGAAGTAATTTCAACATTATCTAATGTAATACCAGCAGCTACAATAGCACTACCAGCATAAACATTTTCTGTTGCATTACATTCAAGAGTGTTATTAAATATTTTACATTTCTTTAATGTACCAGCACCACCTACGTGATATATACCAGCACCATTACCATTTGCAATGTTACCTGAAATTTCAGCATTTGCAAATAAGAATGAAGATCCAAAGTAAACACCACCACCTAAGCCAGGGCTAAACATACCATTATCATCAAAACCAACAGCTTGGTTGTTTCTAATTACTAAGCCTTCATAAGTATCAACACCAACAGTTTTTGTTGCTTCTAAAAGTTCTCCGTTTACATAAATACCACCACCGTTAGCAGCTGTATTTCCTTCAACGAAAATTGAGAACATATCAGGTAAGTTTTCAAAGTAAATACCACCACCATTTTTAATAGCAGTATTTTCTGAAATGTTCATTTCATAAATATCAATATTTGCATTTGCACCTACATATAAACCACCACCATTGTTATATGCATAGTTGTTATAAATGTCACCACCAAAGATGAAGCCAGTAAGGTTACCACCAAGGCTCATACCACCACCATTGTAGCCAGAACATTCATAAATTTTACATTGTCTCATGTTTAAGTATGCAGTAACTTCTGTGCTAAGACCTTCCATATAGAAAGGAGCATAGTTGCCACCACCATGACAATTGTACATTTCTAAACCATAAATATAAACTTGTACAAAACCGGTAAGTTTAATAGCACCAGCTGTACCTGTTGTATTACCTTTTTGGTTATGGTTTCTAATAATTACGTTTGGATAGAAATAAATATATTTTGCCTTTCCTGCTACACCATGGAATTCAATAATTGGAGCATTTGTTTTAATGTTTGCGCCATCAAAAATTAATGTTCCAGCCATACCAGAATAACCAAAGTGAGTTGTAAAACTATCTTCTGTACAACTAATTAAAGCTGCATTATTAAGTTTGTGTCTTTGAATAGTTACAGTACGTTCCTTTTTAACACTATATGAGTACCAAGATGAATTAACAAAAGTTGAAATCATATAAATTGTACCTTTATCTTGCATAGCATTAATAGCAGTACTAATACTTGTTGTATAATAAGCATTTTTTTCATCTGTTATATCTGCTGTTTCAGGATTACCATGAACATAGAATCCACTATAACCATTTTGTTTAATGTAATAAAGTTCAGTAAAACCATCAACATAAACAAGTTGACTGAAAGTAAATTCTTCAAAGTGGTCTGGGTCTGCAGGAACAAACTTCATATCATAATAGTAATAACCAATAGAAGATTTTGTTTGCTCTGAAGGATTAATCCACTTAAATTCACCAGCAATTTGGAAGTCACTATAAATAGCTACACCGCCTGAAATTGTTGCTGAAGCTAATGTTGTTTTATAGTAACCACCTGAAATTGTTAAACCTGAAATAGTAGGAAACTCTGAAATATAAACAGTTTGTTTTGAAATTATAACTTTAGCGCTTCCTGTTACAGAGTCATAACCATCAGCAGTAATCATAAAGTAAACTGTATATGTACCAACATCCATAAATTTAGTAACATCTTCAACTGGATTAATTACCCAGTTTGTATTATCGTTTCTGTCACTATAGAAAATTTTTGCATTTGGTGTACCATCTAAAACTTTAACATCAATAGTATGGTATTCACCATCATAACCACCAGCATAATCGCTAGCTGCAAAATTTATTTTTCCGTTTGATGTTGCTTCAGTTGAAATTCTGTTGCCAGCTTGGTTAAAATACAAAATCTTTGTATTATCGTCATAACTAAATTTTGTATAGTCAGCATAAACAAGTTTATAACCTACACCAAATGCTACATCTTTCTTTTCAGCTTTTAAACTGATTTGTGCATTTGTACCTAAAGCGTCAACAATGTTTATACCTCTATCTTTAATATAGAAGTTACTATTTTTTCCACTGCTACCAACTTCGTATAACTTTGTATCTGAGTTATATTCGCCGTTTTCATAGTTGTTAACAATAACAATATCTCTTAATACGTTAGCGTTACCCCTAATAGCATAAATACCAGCACCCAATTTTCCTGTAGAGACATTATTACCACTAATTGTACTGTCAGCCAAATAAACAGTACCACCGTCAAGAGTAATAGCTCCACCATTACCACTTGTGTTGTTACCAGTAATAATTGCATCATACAATCTAACTGTTGCGTCATCACCAGTAATATGCATTGCACCTGAACCTTTTGTTGCTAAGTTATTTTTAAATCTTGCACCAAAAATATTAAGTGTAACTGCAGTATTCATATTTGGAGCAGTAATATACATTGCCCCACCAGTTTCAACTTGAGCATTAGAGAACTCTACATTGCTAAGTTCTGCTTGACCTGTTGTTAAATAAACGCCACCACCAAGAACAGCTTTAGAACCTGTGAAAGTTGAATCTTTAATAGTAGCAATACCACCATTTACATATAAAACACCACCATTTACAGCTGTGTTACCTGTACCAGTTGCATTTAAAATTGTTATTTCGTGGTTAGAATAGAATACACCACCAAACATTTTAGAATTAGAACCATTATTGTTGAATTGTCCAGCTTCTACTTTAATTGAAACTGTACTACCTTTACTTGCAACAACGCCACCAAAACCAGCAAACTCACCACTAGCAGTAGCATAGTTACCTTCAAACAAACCATTACTAATAACAATACTTTTTTCACTTTCAAGAGCAATAGCACCACCATAAGCATTATCAGTCGTATTGCTTACGTAGTTACCAATAAATTTGTTTGCTTCTTCAAGAGTTTCACCAGATCTACCAATAGTTAAGTCGCCACCAACCCAAATAGCACCACCAAATTCTTGAGCATGGTTATTAACAAACTCACAACCGTTAATTGTTAAGAAACCACTTACATATGCAGCTCCACCACCTTTTGCGTAGTTGTCAGCAAAATAGCAATTATTAAACTCTGTTAAGCCACAAACAAAGATTGCACCACCTCTACCACGAGTACTACCTGTCATGCTATATTCACCATCGGCAATATTACCAATAAAAACACAATCGTTTGCAATTAATTTACATTGCCCTTCTGACCAAATTGCACTACCAGCTGCAGCTGTATTATAAGCAAAAGTACAACCTTCAAGAAGAATAGGACCATAAACGTTAAAGTAAAGTGCAGCTACACCTTTTTCACCACTATGTTTATTGCCTTCAAATAAACAATTTTTAACAATTTGTTTGTAGTTTGAGAAGTAGAAGCAATAACCATTTGTTCCACCTGTATTGTTAATAAAATCTACATTATCAATAGTTGCTATTTGGCTAGTTGATAAAATAGATGTTGTTTTAGAAGTACAACCTTCAATAACACTGTCATGGAATTTAACTTCACCATCATTCCTACCAACTAAATAAACTACATAACTATTTGCAATACAATTTGAAACAAATAATTCGCTTACTTCAAGTGTTTTTGAGAAAACGGCATCTCTTAATCCTGCATAAACTATATATCCGCTTTTTGCGTTTATACAATTTTCTACATTAACTTTTTGAATTATAATATTTGAAGCATTTTCAATATTAATACCACAACTACCAGATCCGCCTTCGTTGCTATCAAAATTAGTGTTTGTAAGAACTACTTTTGGACACATATGTTCTCTTACATATGAGTCAGATGTAATCCATAAAGCATATAATCTACCTTCTGAATAGTTATTTTTAAATTCACAATTATTAACTGTTGCATCTACACCATTTCTAACAAGTAAAACACCTGAGTTTTTATCTTCTTCTGTAGTACCATTTGCACGTTTTTCACTTACATTTCCATCAAAAATACAATCTTGTATATTAAATTTATATAATCTTTTGTTGTCATATGATGTAGAAGCAAAAATAGCAGCACCATTAAAATAAGAATCAGTTGCGACTACCTTGTTATTCAAAAACAAACAATTTGTAATATCTATATCAACCATATAAAGTTGAAGAGCACCAGTTTGACAACTTTCATTGTAAGAAAATTCGCAATTATTAATTGTTACATCTTCACAGCTTAAAATATACGCACAAGCTGAAGATGTTTCAGAAGAATTGCTTAAAAACTTTACATTATCAATAACGATAGATTTTGGTGCATTTACATGAAGAGCTCCATGACTACCAGCTGAACTATTATTTGTAAAAGCAGTGTTTTTAATTGTTGTTGTAGAACCTAAATAGCTTGTATCAGTTATATATAAAACACCAGCAGATGTTAAAGTATAGTTATTATCAAATACACCACCTGTTATTTCGTATTTTCTTCTTGGAGTAGTTGCTGTAGCACCACTAGAATCAGCATACACAACACCACCATAACTACTAGTGTTATTTGTAAAAGTACCTTTTTTTATAGTTAGGTTACTTCCCCTAACCATAAATACACCACCATTACTAG
>JAFWWV010000039.1 GCA_017523305.1 Clostridia bacterium | reverse complement strand
GAAGGTATTAAATAGTGAAGACAACTTTTATTGATATATATAGTAGGGCTATGACTATGATAAAATCACCAGTCCTTTCAAGGCTTCAAGATAAAGATATTTATTCATTTTGTATGGTAATGAATCAATATTTGCAAACAGCAATTACTCTTTATAATCCTAATTTAGATACACAAAAAAGGGTTTCAGATATTGTTCTATCTAGTGATTCTTATACAAATTTTGTTGGAGACGGTTCAAAAACTGAATTTGATATAGTATCTGATATTGAATTAAATGAAGATAGCATTTTGCAAGTAATGGTAGGTGGTGAAATTGTTACTAATTTTACCTATAAAGATAAAAAAGTTACTTTTACAGAAGCACCTGGTTCAGGTGTTGAAATAGATATTAGTTGGATGAATGACGGTTATTTTAATTCATTAAACAATGAAGATGTGACTTTATTAAGTATGGCTTTATGTTGGGCTTGGGCTATTCAAACTCAAAATAATCAACTTGATATTGACAGACAACCAAGCGATAGTGATTTCAAACTTCACGCAGAAGGCACTACATTGGGAGCAAAAATAGATTGGGTCAAACATTTTGAAGAAATGTATCATAGAGAATTGTCTAAAGCAGATTGGAGACCTTTCTTTAGAAGAACGAGGTAAAATATGATAAAAACAATTTTCGGTGAAATTGACGAAACCTCATTACTTTTATATAATGAAGACCTTAAAAATAGAACATTTGCTTTATTATATTTATATGAGCAACAACCATTTGAAACTTATCAAAAAAGGTTAAATGATTTAATTTGTGGTGCAGTTTCTTTTCAGAAAATAAAATTACAGAAACACCCAGATTTTTGTAAATATATAGAAAAACTTGTTGCTATCTTGGAACCTCAGCCATTACAACTTGAAAATGAACACGATTTTATTAGAAGGCATATTTTAGATGCCGTCAATATTTTGGGTAGAATGATTCAAGATTTTAGAAAGGCGGTGGAAGATGGCAAACAATAAAAATGTGAGAAAACTTAAAGCAGTATCTAACTCTCAAGGTAATTACAAGAAAACAGTTGCAGAAAATAAGCAAGATTTTTATCAAGATTTACTTGATGAAAGATTTGAATATGCGACTGATTTTATGGAAATTAAAGAAGAAACTTCTGTTGGTAGCAATAAGTATCAAAAAATTGGAGTTAGAGTAACTCACGCTATGAATTCTGGTGCTTCAAGTACATTCGCAAAAGAATTCAAGAAAATTATATTTAAGAATTTTGACCACGAACAATACCTTGGCAAAAAATATAAGTTCAAAGGTAAAACTTGGCTTACAACTGATATGAATGAAATTACAAATATTTCTTCTCATTCTTATGTAAGACAATGTAATAATACATTGAATTGGTATAACCCAGACAATGAATCTGAATTATTTTCAGAACCTTGTGTTTTTACAAATCAATTTAGCAGTACTTCTTTTAAAGAAGGCAGCGAGAATGTAATACAAGTGTCTGGTGATTTTCAAATATTAGTTCAATTAAACGAAAGAACAAAAACAATAGCATACAATCAAAGATTTGTTTTAAACGGACTAAGTTTTCAAGTAACTCAATATGATAATCATAGGTCAGATACTTATTTAATTATGAAAGTAAAACAAATTGATGTCCAAGCAAATGATAATGTTGTTGATAATATTGCTAATGATAAAAGAGGTATAGTCTCAACTTCTACTGATATAAGAATTTTGCCACAAGTAATTAAAATATTACAAGGCGAAAGTCAAGAATTTTCAGTATATGAATATGCTGAAGGTGAAGAAACTACTGAAACATTTAATATTACTGCTTCGCAAGCACCTATTGCGAATTATGTGCTTCAAGTTATAAATGGTAATAAATTTAAGATTACAAACATAGCAAAAAGCCCAGTGCCTTTAATTATTAAATGTGTAGGCAAAAAAGGTGGAGAGACTACAATGAATATCGTTTTGGGAGGAATTTATTAAAATGAATGAAAAAATAGAAGTTTATAATAAGTTCAATGCTCTTAAAAATGGTATTGAAAAAATATCTGATTATTTAGTATTAAATAGCCAAGATTTGTTTAAGTTATTAAAATATATAAACCCTACTGATATGCCGTTGTCTATGCCTGATTTGACTAATTCAGAAAAGGCAGCAATGATTTGTTCTGATGCCATTCAAATGTATGATATAAATTCTACAACAAAAAAGAATATTATTTATCAAATTGATGTAGATGAAGCATACTGGATTGCAGAGCCACAATTAAGAATGGAAGTCGGTAATTTTTTTGCAAGAGATAGTTATAGGGGCTATGCTGAAATTAATTTTCAAATAGTTGTTCCTAATAAGCAACGACTTTTTACTAATGGTGCAAATACACTTGCAGATAGAAGTATTGCTATTGCTCTTGAATTAATAAGACTTCTTAATGGTGCTGAGATACCAGAGGCTGGATTTCATTCTTGTCTTTTTTTAAACAAGAGTGTAAATGATGGTGCTGGCAGAACAACTGGTGTTTTTAGACAAACACAAAATACTGGCTACAGCGGTTATTTCCTAACTTTTGCAGTCCGACTTTAATAGTAGGAGTGTGGAATATGGGAAATTTTAAGGAAAATAATTACGAAAAAATTGTTGAACTCTTCAAATTATTTGGTGAGCAAGAGAGAGATTATAGTATTTTTTATGCTAATGATTATCCAATCCCATATAAAGGTTTAACAATATATCCAGTTCAAGTTGATTTGTATATGTATTTTCATTCTCTTGTTGAATGCTTATTGCTTCCTCATATGACAAGTGGTGATATAAATGCTATTTCTATGTCTTATTTCGACTATTTAGTTTATTTAGCAAAAGAAAAAGAAAGCCCACAATATATCTCGCAACTTTTTTATTTGTTGCAAATAGTTTTAAGAATTCCTGGGAAAGACGAAAAAGGAAATCTTAATATAGATATAATTCCAGATGGTAAAAAATCTATATTAAGAATTTTTAATGAGACATATAATTCTCAAGACTTCGATAGAATACGAAAAATAATTTGCGACCAAAATGCTTTAGAAATGCCAGATGAGGAAACTCACCCAGACATTGTAAAGGCGATTAAAGAAGTTGAAGAATATAAAAGAAAGCAAGCGAATGTCAAAATGTGCAGTTTTGAAGACCAAATAAATATTGTAGTTGCGAAATCTTCTTATAGAAGAGATGAGTGTATAAAAATGACTATTCGTTCATTTACTAGGTTACTCGAAAGAGTAGATAAGATTATGCACTACGAAATTTATACTTTATTAAGTCCAAATTTAACAAAGGAAGGCCAAAAGAATATTACACATTATATGGCTGCAGAAAAAACAAGGAAAGAAAGATACGAAGAAAATCGAACCGAACAAAATGAAATTAATAAAAAATTACAAGTTTAAAACGGTTTAGTAATTCCGAAAAAATTACGAAACAATTATATTTTTATAAAGGAGAAACAATATGCCAAAAAAATATCTTGTTGGTGTTGGTGTGGTTAGAGGTTTTGTTGACGATAGACTTTTATTCGTTGGTAAAACACTTATTGATACCAGTATGGAAATTAGCACTTCTTCAACTGAAATTCGTGGCGGCCAAGGTAATAGTTTGCTTGCAGAATATTTTCACGATTCTGCTTTAAACATTACAATTACTGAAGCACAATTCTTGTTGCCAGTTCTTGCACTTAATGTTGGTGTAACTCAAAGTACAATGGGCGGCAAGATTTTCGGCAGTGAAGAAATTACTTTAACTGGTTCAAGTGGAACTTTAACAAAAGTAAATGCTGCTCAAATTGCTTCTGTATCTGGTGCAGCAAAAAATGTTTATATCGAATATGATGGAGAATACTATTCAATTCCATTAACTGGAAATACATTTAGTGTTGCTTCAACTCCTATTCCAGCAAATTCAACTCTTTGTGTTGCTTATTTATATAATAATGCTAACTCAGAGACATATATTATTCCTGCTAACTATGTACCAAGCAGACTTCACTTATATATCACAGTTAAACTTTCTGGCGATAGTGCTGGTGAAGGCTTTATTGGTGAAGAAACTATTGAGATTCCTATTTTCCAATTAAGTGGTTCTCAAACAATTTCTATGACAGCAGATGGTGTTGCTAATACTTCATTAAGTGGTAAAGCAATTACATTTGACGATGCTGGTGCTTGTGAAAGTTCTGGCCACTATGCAAAGATTACTGAAACATTATACAATAAAAATTGGTATGATGGTGTAAATGCTCTTGCAATTTCTGGTGGTGATTTTGAAATGAAAGTTGGAGAAAACGCAACAATGAAGGTTTATGCTATCAAAGGCAACAATTCTTTCTTGGTTGACAACTCTCAATTAACTTTTGAAAGTAGCGATTCACAATATGCTTCTGTTGGTGCTAATACTGGTATTGTAAGTGCTGATAGTGCTGGTGATACATTAATTACTGCATATATTACAGAAAAACCAACAATCGAAGTTTCAGCAACTTTGACAGTTTCAGACTAATACTAATTTAATAACCCTAATTATTTTTTAGGGTTATTTTATGTAATCTTACGAGGTAATGACTTGAAGATTGCAAATATATTTATGGAAGGTGGACAAACTATGTTTGATTACAAATGTCCCAATGGAAATCGTATGGAAAAAGGTAATAAGGTTTGGATTCATTGTTCAAAAATGAATAGCATTTGTTTATGCCAAAGATACTGTATGCAAAAAAGAGATGTGGAGCATTCTACAAATGCACCTAATTGTCCTTATAATAAAGAAAACGATTCAGAAATTAAAGATTAAAGGGGTAATTTTATGAATTATATTAGAACAGTAAATTTTTCAAATTCAACAAATCTATTGCAGAACTCAGATATTAAGAATGCTATAAAACAATGTTTGGGATTAGGTGATAGTTCTTATTACGAAAGGTTACAAGTTAATCCATTATTAGGGTATAATTTTGGCTTTAAAATAAAATTTGACTTAATTTGCGATTCTGATAATGTAGTTATTATAAATGGACAACCACAAAACCTTATTGCGGGAACAGCATATTCTAGTGAACATCCTGTTGATATTCATTCTTTGACACTTGAAACTTCTGGCTCTGGAACAATATCAATGGACATTAGGAGATAAGGTGGTGCAGTATGGAAAAAAATTCATTAAGTTTAAGCACAGTAATAGCCTTAATAAAAAAATATGCCAGCCAATATGAAACTACTGGTATACAAAGAATAGAAGGTGTCCAACCAAGCAGCATTAAATTT
>JAFWWV010000038.1 GCA_017523305.1 Clostridia bacterium | reverse complement strand
TTTTTATTTTTTTTTGTTATTTAAACCTTAAAACTTTTTTGATAAAAATCTGTTAAGTCATTTTAACTTTTTTTATTTTTGTTTTAAAGGTTTTTATTTTTTTATTGTGTTATTGTTGCTTGAATTTATTTTTTCCACTAATCTACTTTTAATAAAAAAAAGAGCAAGTCAAAATTTTTACTCTGCTCTTTTTTTATTATCTTTTAACTTTTATTTTTATATTTTTTAAACTTTTGCTTTTTCAAGTTTTAGTTTTTCAATTTTTAGTTTTTATAAGTCTTTTTAAAAGTTTTTATTTTAAAAATTTCTCTTTTCTTCAGTTTTTTTATTATTTAGCGTCGCCTTCATAAATAGCATAGTTTTCATAACTAACTGTAAAACTATCTAACTCAATTTCTTCAAGGTTGCCAGAACTTTCGTTTTCTCTTATTACACAAAATTTAGCTGTGTCTCCTACTCTAAGGGTTAACATAACATCTGTTAAAGTGTGCATACGAGTTATAAAATATTCTTCTTCAAAACCATTAGCACGAGTTATTTTTATTGATTTTACTTTGTCGCCTACTTTAACGCCAATTGTTTTTGCAATACTATTTTCATTAACAGCTGTAACTAAAACATCTTCATAAAGTTTGTTAATGTTTTCGGTTGAGTCATAAATGTTTCTTGGGTTATCAATTGTAATTGTAATACCAATTAAATATTTATGAACGCCTACAGTGTTATCTTCTGCATCTTCTTGATAATTTAATAAGTAAAAATCAAGAATATTATCAACAACATTTTTTACATTGTTAGCAGGTAGTGCGTAACCTACATCAACATACATTTCAAGTTCGCCTGTAATAGGGTCAACAAAACTTGCTTTTCTTGCGTTAACAATTCCCATTAAGTGTCCATTAATATCAAAAAGTCCACCACCACTGTTACCACCATTAACAGCTGCGTCAATTCTTATACATCTAAGTTGACGGCCAGCACCTGCAATATTTAAAATAATATTTTCGCTATCTACATTCACAACACCTTTTGTAACTGCTGTTCCACCACCCATAGGGTTGCCAATTACAATGGCTGTTTGTCCAAGTTGAAGTTCGTTAGAATCAGCAAAACTAACTTCTTGTGCACTGCTGTTTTTAATTTTTTCAAAACTTTCTCCTGTTACTTTAAGAACAGCTAAATCATAGTTAGCACTACCACCAATATATTCAGCTGCTATTGCATTTGCACCGTAGTCAATAGAATCATCTTCAAGAGTTTTTAAACTTTCTGTACCATACAAATAAAGGTTAATTACTGGAGCTTCGTAGTAAACATTCTTTTGGGTTGTAAATTCGTCAGGTTGTCCTTCGTTAACAATAACATTTTCTATTTTTTTGCAACTTACAACATGATAGTTTGTAATGATATATGCTTCGTTTTTAGTTCTATCAATTTTATAAATTACACCAGCACCAAGAGCAATTTCGCCTTCTTCATCTTCAATATAAACACTAACAACTTGGTTTAAACATTTGTTTGATGTTTGTGTAACCTTATCTGTTATGTTTAAATTATTTGAAAAATAATCGTTTAAAAACTTGGTATATCCAGCTGCGTCGTTTGTATATAAACCAAACTCTACTGCCTTGTTAAAAAGGGCAGCAACAGTTAAGTCAATACCATCTTCGCCATCTTGACCAGGAAGACCGTTGTAACCATCTTTACCTTTTAAACTTTCAAGCCACTCGTCAACAGTTCCTTCAAAACCCTGATCGACTGCAATTTCGTAAGCCGATTTACCTGGTGTTCCACTATCTCCAGGTTCGCCCTTACAAGCAGTTACAAAAAAGCAACTGAAAACTAAAAGTAAACAGCAACCTATTATATAAAAAGTTTTTTTCATAAGTTTAACCCCTTTTATTTAAAACCAAAATTAATTTGTTAAAATAAACATTTAAAAATTTTTTAATAAATAAATATTTAACTAATAAGCATTTAAAAATAGATATTTAAAAAATAAACATTTAAAAATAAATATCTAAAAATAAACATTTAACTAATAAAAAAAATTTTAAATATATGTATTTTTTAATAAATTTATTATATATCTTTTTAATTAATTTTACTAATTAATTGCAATTAAAAATAAAAAAAGACTAGATATTTTTTAACTAGTCTTTTTGATTTTTATGTTTGTTTTTTATTTATTTTTTAAACCATTTTAGTTTTTTTCTTTTTATTTTTTTTAAATAACTAAATATATAAAGATAAATTTAAAATTATTCTTCCACTTCGCCGTCTGGGTTTGCTCTTAATTTTTCTTTAACAAGGTTTTCAATTTCTTCTAAAATATCAGGGTTCTTTTCTAAGAAAGCTTTAACATTTTCTTTACCTTGACCAATTTTATCGTCTTTATAACTAAACCAACTACCACTTTTTTGAATAATATCATACTCAACAGCAAGGTCTAAAACGCAACCTTCGTTTGAAATACCTTTACCGTAAATAATATCAAATTCGGCTTGTTTGAAAGGTGGAGCAAGTTTATTTTTAACAACTTTAACCCTTGTTCTGTTACCCACAAAATCGGTACCATCTTTAATAGAGTCAACACGTCTAACATCAAGCCTAATACTTGCATAGAATTTTAAAGCTTTGCCACCAGTAGTAGTTTCTGGTGAACCAAACATAACACCAACTTTTTCTCTTAATTGGTTAATAAACAATACGCAAGATTTACTTTTATTTGTAATACCAGCAAGTTTTCTAAGTGCTTGGCTCATAAGTCTTGCTTGAAGGCCAATAAAACTATCACCCATTTCGCCTTCAATTTCAGCCTTAGGAGTAAGTGCTGCAACAGAGTCAATAACAACAATATCAAAAGCACCACTTTTAACTAAAGTTTCGCAAATATCAAGTGCTTGTTCGCCGTTATCTGGTTGAGAAACATACAATTCGTCAAGGTCAACACCAAGTTTACCAGCGTAAACAGGGTCAAGAGCGTGTTCAGCATCAATAAAAGCAGCAGTTCCACCAAGTTTTTGAGCTTGAGCAATAATGTGCAAAGAAACTGTAGTTTTACCAGAACTTTCTGGACCATAAATTTCAATAATCCTACCCCTAGGAACGCCCCCTATACCAAGAGCGTGGTCAAGAGCTAAACAACCAGTAGGAATAACTTCAACTTGCTCCATAGGTTGCTCGCCTAACTTCATAATACTGCCTTTACCAAATTGTTTTTCAATTTGTAAAATAGCTTGTTCTAATGTTTTACTTTTGTCTATCATATTAAACACCTTTAAAAAAATTTATACCTAATTATATAATAAATTTTAAAAAAAATAAAGTAATTTACTAAAGTTTTTAGAACATTTGTTCTATTTTTTTATAGTACAGTTGAACCTAAGTGAAAATCGTTATGCTTTAACTTTTTAATTAACTGAAAGAAAATTGCATTACAAGCCATATCAATTTTTTGCTCGTAAGTACCCGATACTACTTGGTGATAAATGTGAATACCTTCACTGCTACCAATAGCAAAAGTAACTTCTCCACTTTCAAGTTCGCCACAGTTACTAACTACAATGTCAGCCCCCGAGTTTTCCATAGCACCCAAAGCCATTTGGTAAGCAACTTCTTCTTGGTCAATAGTAGGTTTGTTAAAAACATTACTATCAACGCCTAAAATTCTTGACTTAGAGTTTGGTGTAGGTGTAAAGTACGCTTCAATAAGCATTTCCTTTGCCTTAGGTAAAACGCTGTAGAAAGTATTAACCATTTTACCAGCAGTAAAATCTTCAGCGAACACAATTTTTTTGTTTGTAATACTTAAAAAGTTTTCAATAAGTTCAGGGTAACTAGAATCGGTATCGCTGTACACATACGGTAAAATTTTTGAGTATAATGTTTGAATTAAATTAGTTACAACATCGTGCCTTGCCTTTGTTGGAACGCTAACCAAAATTTCGCCATTAAGTAAATATTCGTTGCAAACAATTTCAACACCGTGCTTGTTTTTAATTAAGTCTTTAAGTAATAAATTCATTTCGTTTATTTTTAAACCAAAAGTTTTAAAAACATACGAAGAATTTGTTTTATCTTTGTATTTTTGAATAATGTAAGGAAGAACTGAAGTAAAAAACATATGATGAAGTTCACTATGAAAAAGTGGCAAAAAGAAAACAATTTTACCATCTTTTTCAATTAAAAAGCCTTGAAAAACGCTGTTTGGATTTTTAATACATCTAGCAATTTCTGGCAATTGAAAAAAACTCGAATCTTCCTTTTTTATAGGCACATTTTTAAGACGAGAAAACTCTTCAATGTTCTTTTTAGCATAGTTATTTATAACCAACTTTGTTTGCATAGAGTCACAAATAACCTTTTTGCACATATAAGTTTTTTCAAACTCATTATCACAAATAAAAATAACACAATCGCTTATTTCAAGCGCCTTGTTAAACGAGTTTGAAACCACTTCAGCCTTACACTTAATAACTTGATTTAAAACAACATCAAAGCCGTTTTTATATAACTGTGAAGCAATTAATTTAACACTATTATTTTTTTCGCTTGAAATTATTTCGTTGTTAGAACTTGTAATTAAACTTATTTTCATTTGAAAAATTTTTTCCTTTTTTTTTCTTTAAGTGTATATAGTAAAATATTTAAAACTAACTTTTTTGTTTTGTTTCTCGACTTTTATTTTTAAGTTTTTTAATTAAAACTTTTTTTTGTTTTTTTAGTTTTATTTTTAGTTTTTGATTATTAATTATTTTTTAATATTACTTTTTTAATATTACTTTTTTTTATATTAGTTTTTTTTACTAATCATTAGTTTTTTACTAATCATTAGTTTTTTTACTAATCATTAGTTTTTTTTACTATTAAATTTTTAATAAAAACAAAATTTAATTTATTTTAAAACTATCTATTTTAAAGCATTTAATCACCAAGCAGTTTTTTACTTGGTGATTATGTTTTTTTTAATATTTTTTTTATTTATTACTTTTCTTCTTCTTTAGTTTCTTCTGGAGCAGCTGTAAATTTAACACCTACTTCGTGAGTTTCTTCTTTCTTTTCTTCTTTTGCTTTTGCTTCTGCTTTTTCTTCTTCTTTTTCAGTTTTTTCTTCTTCAATAGGTTTATCGCTAAAAATTTGTTTGTTAGCAACGCAATAGTGAATACCAGAAATTACTGTTGAAAGTACTGTAATAAAAAGTAATGAGTAACTTACAATTTCAAAAGCCATAATCCAGCCTGGTGTAAGTAAAGCTATATCCATAAAATAAGCAAAAAGCATAAAAATCATAACTGCAAAAAATTGAAAGTTTGCTTTAATTTTGCCCCACATATCAGCAGCAATAACAACATTTTTAGTTGCAGCAAGTTGACGAAGAGCGCTAATCATTAACTCTCTAAAAATAATAATGATAGCAGTAATAACCCCGTAAGGAGCAACAATTGTGTTGTCAGCAACAATTAAAACAAGACCAGTTAAAACAAGCATTTTATCGGCAATGCTATCTAAAAACTTGCCAAGAGTAGTAACTTGGTTTAACTTTCTTGCAAAGTAACCATCTAAAAAATCAGTTAAGCAAGCAATAGCAAAAAGAATAGTTGCAATCAACTTTCCTACCACCATAAAACTTGATGCTAGGTAAAAGAAAATAATAATTGGTATAAGTAAAATCCTACTTACAGTAATTTTGTTTGGTAAATTTAATTTCATTTGTTATATTCAACCTCCCCAATAAAATAACCTTGTCTAAAATCAGTAATTTTAACATCAATAAACGAACCATTAGGAACACGCTTAAACGACGAGAATAAAATTTCGAAGTCAATTTCAGGTGCGCTAAAGTAACTTCTGCCCACATAGAACTTGTGTTTAGCAATATAAAAATCGCATAGAACCTTAACAGTTTGACCTTTTAACTTAAGGTTGTTTTTAGTAGCAATTTTTTCTTGAATTTTTTGAACCTTTGCTAAACGCTTATCTTTAACACTTTCTTCAATTTGATTTTCATAATCATACGAAGCAGTGCCTTCTTCCCTAGAGTATTTAAAGAACCCAACATTATCTAACTTGTAAGTTTTTAAGAACTTGCAAAGTTCGTTGAAATCTTTTTGAGTTTCACCAGGAAAACCTACCATAAAGGTCGACCTAATTTTTATTTCAGGAATTTCCTTTCTAAGTTTAACAATAAGGGCTTCAATTTCTTCCTTAGTACCCCTACGCTTCATACTTTTTAACATATTGTTTGAAATATGTTGCAAAGGAATATCTACATATTTTAACACCTTAGGATTATCTCTAATCTCTGCAATTAACTTATCACTCATCATATCTGGGTAACAATATAAAAGCCTTATCCAACTAAGTTTTTTAATTTTGCTTAACTTTTGCAAAAGTTCAACCAGTTTATAATCTTTGTATAAGTCTATACCATACCTAGTTATGTCTTGCGCTACAAGTATAAACTCGTGAACACCACGCTCGGTTAATGCTTCAGCTTCCTTTAGTATCTCTTCCATAGGAATTGAAGTATACTTACCCCTAATAAACGGAATTTTGCAGTAAGCACACCTGTTGTTGCAACCATCAGCTATTTTTAAATAAGTGTAGTGCATAGGTGTTGTAAGCATTCTTGCAGGAGTATCTTTATTAGGTTTTGTGCTTTTTAAATTGAACAACTTAAAAACAATTTTATCAACATCTTTATATTCTTCAGGAACAATAATTTTATCTACTTCAGGAAAAGCCTTTAAAACTTCTTCCTTTTTAAGTAGTGGTAAACAACCAGCAACAATAAGTTTTTTAAGATTAGCCTTTTTAAGTTCTGCCATCTCTAAAATAGTTGCAGCAGCTTCTTCCCTAGCACTTTTTAAAAATGCACAAGTATTAATAATAATTACATCAGCTTGGGTTTTATCGTGAACAAACATAAATTTTGTATGACGCGACAGCGTTGTAATAATGTTTTCGGTATCTACCCTATTTTTATCACAACCAAGCGACACGAACCCAACTTTAATAATCTCGTCAAGATACTCTTTTGTCATCTTTCTTCTTTTGCCTTTTATTTGTGTTTTTTCTTTTATTAATTTTTAATCTTTTCAAAAAAGTCTTTTTTAAAAAAGTTTTTTTCTCTTAAAATATCGTGAATATCTTCTACTTCAAAATAAACTTCTCTTGGTTTTGGGTCTTCTGAGTCATAACCAGAAACAAGTTTATTTTCTTCTAATACATCAATAATTCTGGCTGCCCTGCTAAAACCAATACGGAATTTACGTTGAAGCATACTAATTGATGCTTGTTTGTTTTGGGCTATGCAAAGCATTGCATCTGCTATAAGGTCATCATAAAAACCATCTTCATCAAATTTGCCATAATCAATTGATGTTTTTTCAATTTTTAAATTTTTTTGTTTTTCTTTTTTTTCCGTTTCTTGTTTTTCTTGTTCTTTTTTTAATTTTTTTTCTTGTTCTTGTTTTATTTTTTCTTCTTTTAATTTTTCTTCTTTTTCTTTTTTTAATTTTTCTTCTTTTTCTTTTTTTAATTTTTCTTCTTTTTCTTTTTTAAATTTATCTAAAACTTTTTGTATGTAATCTTTTTTTTCTTCAAACTCAGGGTTTGTAACATCAACTTCTGTATTATTTATTTTTTCAGCCTTTCTTTCATATTCAGCGCTGTAAAAAACATCTTTTACATCAATCTCTTTTTTTTTCATTTGTTTTTTTAGTAATTAAAAATTTTTTTAACTACTTCCCCCTTTTTTTACTTTTAAAAAAATTAAAAGCACTTTAAAACCCTAAAACCCTTTAAAAGTTTTAACTTAAAAAGGGTTTTTAGTTTTTAAATTATCTATTGCCATAAATTTGATTATACTCTTCCATAGTAATAAATACATTTCTTGGTTTACTACCATCACTACTAGATATAAATTTAGCAAGTTGCATTTGGTCAATAATTCTTGCTGCCCTGCTAAAACCAATACTAAACCTACGTTGAAGCATACTAATTGATGCTTGACCGTTTTCAATAACAAGTTTTAAAGCATCTGGCATAAGAGTATCAAACTCTTCATTAGCACTAGCGCCCACAGTTGCTGGGTTTCCGTTAGCGCCTGCAGGACCATTTTCACTGTTAATAATGCGTTGAATTTTATCGTCATAAACAGCCTTGTTGTTTGCCTTAACAAACTCAACAACTTCTCTAACTTCAGGAGTATCAACAAAAGCACCTTGAACACGAGTAGGTTCGCCATCACTTGGGCTATACAACATGTCCCCTCGGCCCAATAGTTTTTCTGCGCCACCTTGGTCTAAAATAGTTTTACTATCAACAAATTGAGAAACAGCAAAAGCAATTCTAGCAGGCAAGTTAATTTTAATAGTACCAGTAATAATATCAACGCTAGGTCTTTGAGTAGCTAAAATCAAGTGGATACCAGCTGCCCTAGCCTTTTGTGTAAGCCTAATAATTTTTTCTTCAAGTTCTTTTTTGTTAGTAGTAACAACCAAGTCGGCAAGCTCGTCAACAATTAAAACAATGTAAGGCATTTTTTGAAGTTGTTTACTTTGAACTTCTGGTTGATTATTATATTCAGTAATATTTTTAACATAGCAATCTTGGAACACAATAAAACGACGTTCCATTTCGTTAATAAGCCAGTCAAAAGCGTTAAGAGCCTTTTTAGGTTCAGTAATAGCTTTTGGTAACAATAAGTGTGGTAAGTTGTTGTAAATACCAAATTCAACACGTTTAGGGTCTACTAAAATTATTCTTAAATCTTCAGGACTTGTACGATAAATTAAACTAATAAGTAAAGTATTTAAGCAAACACTCTTACCAGAACCAGTAGAACCAGCAACTAATAAGTGTGGCATCTTGTCAAGGTTGCAAGTGTAAACATTACCATCAACGTCTTCACCAAGAGCAAAGTTAAGTGGAGACTTTTTATTTCTAAACTCGTCAGAAGCAATAATCTTTTTAAGTCCAACAGTATCAACTTTTTCGTTAGGAACTTCAATACCTACAGCGCTTTTACCTTTAATAGGAGTTTCAATTCTAATATCGCCTTTTGCAGCAAGTGCAAGAGCAATGTCGGAAGCGTGTGCGTGAATTTTTCTAACACTAATGCCAGGTGGTGGGTTAAGTTCATATCTTGTAAACGCAGCACCCCTTCTTACTGCTAAAACTTTTACAGGTATACCAAATTGTTCCAACACTTGTTCAAGAACCATAATATTGTGTTGAGTGTTTTCTTCAGAGTTATCGTTATGATAATCTTTTAACAAATCAATAGGTGGGCGAATATATTTTGCAGTAAAACCAAAGTTTGGTTCGTTTGCCTTTGCAAGTTCACCAGGTGTTGGTGCGTTAGCAAAACTCTCGGCTGCAGAATTATTTGCAGCCATTAAACTCTTAGGCAAGTTATAACTTTTACCAATTGAAGTTGCAACATCACCATCACTAAGTTTTGTTGTATCAAATGGAGTTGGTGCATTTATTTCTGTCTTTTCTACAAATTTTTGAGTTAAATCTTCTGCAGGTTTTTCCATCTCGCCATACTTTTGTTGACTTAAATCAAAGTTTGCAGGGTTTAACGGACTTACCTTTTGTTCAAAAGGATTAACTGGTTTAATGTAATCGTCATTAATACCTTCAATAGTTGAGTTTACAATTGAGTTAATATCTTCAAAATCGCTACTTGATAAACCTAAATCGTTTTTATCTTCTTCAATAAATGGGTTGAAAGAATTTGTTGGTTTTGGTTGATAGTTATTTTTAACAACATTTGGTTCAATACCAAAATCCATATTAAAGTTATTTGCACCCATTGCTCTTGAAGTATTAACTTGATTGTTATTTAAATTTAAGTTATTTGTATTATTGTTACCTAAATTGTTTGGTCTTGTAAAACCATTATTTTGGTTAAAGTTGTTACCAAAATTATTTGTGCTAAAACTACCGTTAAATGTAGAACCAAAATTGTTTGAGTTACCACCAAAACTATTTGTGTTTAAGTTAGGCATATTGTCTTGTGGTTGTTGTTTCTTTTCTTCACTAACCTTTAGGGTTGGTTGAAGTGTTTGGTTAACAGTTAACTCATATTCACGCTTAATAGGTTGAGAGTGTTGTTGTTTATACAACTGCATTTTTGTTTGATAGTCGTCATAACTTTCAGCGTTAATAATTTCGTTTCTACTATCGTAATTAGGTTCAAATAAAGTTTTTAAATATTCTTTTGTTTGTTGATACTTTGTATCGTCTTTTTTAGGTTTTTCTTCACCATCTTTACCATAAGTAAATTTTGGTGGAGCGTCATCTTTTACCCCCCTATTTGTCCAACCATCTTGGTTATTACCAAATAATTTGGTTGCAGGAGAATTATCTTCTTCTAAGGCTATATTTTTTTGTGTTAGTGTTATTCCACCAAATAATGTTTCCTTTGCCTTTTTAACTTCAGGACTTTCTTCTTGGTTTTCGTCAGGTATAAAAATATCTTCTTCGCTATTTTCTTCTAAAACTTCAGGAGTTTCAACTTCTTCTTCAGTTTCTTCTTGATAAGCGTCGTCGTCACTACCTTCTTCAGTTTGGTCTAAACTTTCAAGATCGTTTGTAATTGTGTTAAAGTTTTGATACCTTTCCACCGCAACAGGAATAGGTTGTTTTTTTGCTTTAATGCTATCAAGGTAAGAAATAACAAAATAAAGTGAAATTATAAAAGCAATTGAGTAAATTACAATACTTGCAATATCGTGTAAAAGTGCAGAAACTGGATAAGTAAACACACCAATTACCACCCCACCAGGAGTGTACATTGTGTTGTAGCAACTAGACAAATATTCGCCATAACTAAGTTCTTTACCTGTAAAACCAGTAACAACACTGTGAATAACACACATTAAGAAAAAGAAACATAAAAACAAGTAAAGTACATATCTAAACGAATAAACAAATTTGCGTTTTGAAACTAAACCCAAACTGAAAATAGTTGTAAAAACTAAAAGTGGGTATAGCATAATACCAAAAGCACCTAGTAAAAATTGCTTTATAGGATAAACAAATTCAAAAGTGCTAAAAATAAGTAAAACAAGTGATAAGCAAATTAACGACCAACCCACTTGCTTTTTATATTTAAATTTATTCTTTTGTTCTTCAACTTCTGCCAAGAAAAATCACCTTTCCTTTTTTAAGTATTTTATTTTTTTTGAATATAAAAATTATACCACCCAAATAAAATTAACCAAAACAATTAGTGTACCGAAAATAGTACATAAACATTAGTTAAAAACATTAAATAAGTTTTCGTCTGGGTTGTTAGAAATTACACAACCACAAACATTTGCTTGGTCAAAAATTTGTTTTGCTAAAGTGTTAAGAGTTTCTAAACTAATGCTTTCAATTTTTTCAATGCGTTCTTCAACATCAATAATACGGTTGAAGCATAAAACATTGCTTGCATTACTTTTTGCAATACTTGCACCAGTTTCTACCCCCGAAACAACTAAACTTTTGCAGAAAGTTTTTGCTCTGTTAAGTTCTTCTTCAGTAAAGCCTTCACTAACCAACTTTTCAATTTCTTCATCAATAAGTTGCATAGCCATTGTTTGATTTTTTTTGTTTGTACCAAGAGCTATAACAATGTCGCCACCATATTCATACAACTCAGGCATACAACTAATGCTGTAAACTAGGCCGTGTTCTTCCCTAACTTTTTGGAATAACCTTGAACCCATACCACCACCAAAAATAAAGCAAAGAAGTGAAAAAGCCATTTTATTTTCGCTAAAAATGTTAGAACAAGGAAAACCAAGTACAATGTGAGTTTGAGCAATGTCCTTTTTAATAAAACTAAACTTTTTATCAGGAATAACTACCATTGACCTGTTCTTTTCAACAACTTCGGCTTTTTTAGTAAACCTTTTGCCAATATATTTTTGAACAAGTTTTTCAACATACTCTTTTTCAAAATCACCTACCACACTAACAACTATGTTTTGTGGAACGTAGTGAGTTGCAACAAACTCTTCAATTTGCTTTTTAGTTATGTTTGTTAAAGTTTCCTTTGTACCAATAATTGGGCGTTGTAAAACTGAACCAGCATAAAAGTCTTTGCAGAATTGTTCGTAAGCAACTGACTCTGGGTCATCTTCGTACATATCAATTTCTTCAAAAATAACAAGACGCTCTCTATCAATATCGCTTTGAGCATATTTTGACTCAAAAACAATATCTGTTAAAATGTCAAAACAGTTTTCCATTTTTTCACTTAAACAAGTAGCAAAAAAACAGGTGTTTGATTTGCTTGTAAAAGCATTTGCATTTGCACCTATTTCTTCAAGTTCTGTACTAATTTGTTTTGCACTTCTGGTTTTTGTACCTTTAAAGTTTAAGTGTTCAATAAAGTGAGATATACCGTTGTTGGTATCATCTTCTTTACAACTGCCTACATCAACTGCAATAAAAAGTGAAGCAGGTCTGTTTGGCTCTACTTTTTTAAAAACTAATCTAAGTCCGTTTTCATATTGTTTAAAAAATGGTTTCATATAATTACCTCATATAAAGTAATTATACCAATTTTTATTTTTTTCAAAAATCTTTTAACTCACTTTTTTTAGTTTTGTGCAACTTTTTTTTAGTTTTATTACTATAAATAGTAATAATTTTTAATTTTTATGGTTTTGTGGGCTCTTTTTAGCCCTACACAACCGAAAAAAAACTACATTAAGTTTTCACTAACCGTTGTTAAGTTAAACCCCTTTTGTTTTAGAGTTTTTATTATTTTATCTAAAACTAAATTTGTTTTTTCGGTAGGATGCATTAAAATTAGGTCGCCATTACTGGCTTTTTCTGTTGCCCTTTTAAAAATTAAATCTTCGTCTTTATCTCGCCAGTCAATAGTATCTTTACTCCACATAATAGTTTTGTAACCTAAACTACTTGCTACATTTAAAACACTATCATTATAACTACCAGATGGTGGCGCAAATAAATTCATTTTGTACCCAGTAATTGCTTCTACAAGTTCAGTGGTTGTGTTAATTTCTTCTTGATTTTGCTTAGCATTTAACTTTGCGTGGTCTTTGTGATTATAACCGTGGTTACCTATCTCGTGACCAGCATTTAAAAATTTAAGTAGCATTTCGTTATTTCTTGCTACCCAACATCCACCTACAAAAAAAGTACATTTTACATTGTTTTGTTTTAGGGTGTTTAACATACTATCAAGATACTCATCACCCCAATAAACATTAATCATAAGACTAATGTTGTTTTTGTTTTTGTTGCCATTGTAAACAGCCTTTTGACTTGGAACACTACCCACACTTATTACGGGTGAAAAAATACTAAGCGAAAAAACAACTAAAACAATAGCCCCTAAAATTATGTTGCAAGTGATGTTTATAAACCTATTTTCACTATTTGTTTTAAAACCAAAAATCTTCATATAAAAAATATATGTTGGTTTTAAAAAAAATAAGACAAAATTTATTTTTTTATATTTTTTATAAATTATTATTTGCCTTTATTTTAAATAAAATTAAAATTATTTTTTTTATGTTTTTTTTACCTTTTAATTAAAAAAAAAGACCTTTAGGGTTTAACACCTTAAAGGTCTAATTTATTTTATAAGTAATTTAAGATTATAATTTTTCAATAAGTTTTAAGTCGATTCTTCCTTTGTCGTCAATTTTAATAACTTCAGCTTTTACTCTGTCGCCAACATTAACAACATCTGTTACCTTTTCAACTCTATCTTTTGAGAGTTTACTAATATGAATCATACCATCTTTGTTAGGAGCAAATTCTACAAAAGCACCAAATTGCATAATTCTTACAACTTTACCTTCGTATGTTTTGCCAATTTCAAGGTCTTCAGCAATGTTCAAAATAATTTGTTTTGCTGTTTGAGCCATAGCATCATCTGGAGTAGCAATAAATACTTTGCCGTCGTCATCAATATCAATTTTAACACCAGTTTCGTCAATAATTTTGTTGATAACTTTTCCACCACTTCCAATAACATCTTTAATTTTATCAGGGTTGATGTTGAAAGTAATAATTTTTGGAGCATATTGACTTAAACTTTCTCTTGGTTCTTTAATAGTTTCAAGCATAATGTTTAAGATGTGCATTCTGCCTTCTCTAGCTTGTTCAAGAGCAGTAGTTAAAATGTTTTTATCAATACCTTTAATTTTAATATCCATTTGGATAGCAGTAATACCTTTTTCAGTACCAGCAACTTTAAAGTCCATATCGCCTAAGAAATCTTCTAAACCTTGAATATCGCTAAGAACAGCAACATTACTTGATTCAGTATCTTTAATTAAGCCCATAGCAATACCAGCAACAGGAGCTTTAATTTTAACACCAGCATCCATAAGTGAAAGTGTAGAACCACAAACACTAGCCATTGAAGATGAACCATTTGAACTTAAAACTTCACTAACAAGTCTTAAAGCGTATGGGAATTCTTCTTCACTAGGAACAACAGGTTCTAGAGCTCTTTCAGCTAAAGCACCGTGACCAATTTCTCTTCTGCCTGGGCTTTTTAATGGACGAGCTTCACCAGTTGCATATGGTGGCATATTGTAGTGGTGAATATATCTTTTTGCATCTTCGTCATCTAAACCTTCAAGTTTTTGAACTTCTGCAATAGTACCAAGTGTACAGCAGTTTAATACTTGAGTTTGACCACGAGTAAATACAGCGCTACCGTGAACTCTTGGTAATACGCCAACTTCACACCAAATAGGTCTAATTTCTTTTAATTTTCTTCCGTCAGGTCTTACACCTTTAGTTAAGATTTTTGCTCTAACTTTTTCTTTTGTCATTTTATACATAATGTCAGCAATCATCTTTTGTTTGTCTGGGAAGATTTCTGCAAAGTGAGCAAATACATCTTCATTTAATTCGTCTTGTCTTGCTTGTCTTTCTTGTCTATCAAAAGTGTCTAAAGCATAGTCAAGTTTTTCGTTAGCATATTCTCTAACAGCTTTATCAACTTCTTCTTCAGCAGTAAAAATAGGTAAATCTGTTCTTTTTTCTTTGCCAATTTCTTTAACAATTTCTTTTTGGAATTTAATTAATTTTTTAATTTCTTCGTGAGCAAACATAATTGCATCAAGCATTTTTTGTTCGCTAACTTCCTTAGCGCCTGCTTCAACCATTAAAATAGCTTCTTCAGTACCACTAACAGTTACGTGCATTTCGCTTTTTTCTTTTTGTTCTAAATTTGGGTTGATAATAAATTCATTGTCAACACAACCAACAACAACGCTACCAGTAGGTCCAGCAAATGGAATATCAGAAATTGATAATGCTACTGATGAAGCAATCATTGCAAGTGGTTCTGGTGCAATGTCTGGGTCAACACTAAGTGCTGTACAAACAACAGCTACATCATTGTAAAAACCTTTTGGGAAAAGTGGTCTAAGTGGTCTATCAATTAAACGGCTTGTTAAAATTGCTTTATCACTTGGTCTACCTTCTCTTTTCTTAAATCCACCAGGAATTTTACCTACTGCGTACATTTTTTCTTCAAAATCAACGCCTAGTGGGAAAAAATCAATACCATCTCTTGGGCTATCTGCCATAGTTACACTTGCTTGAACAACAGTTTCACCACAACTTACCCAGCATGTTCCGTTTGCTTGTTCAGTGTACTTGCCTGTTTTAACAACAAGTTCTCTGCCACCAACGGTTGTTTTAAAAACATAATCCTTATTACTCATTTTTTTGTTTCCTTTTTTTTATCTTTATATAACTTTTTAATTATATCTATAAAACCCTTTTCAAGTCAACTTTTTACAAAAAATGTTGCCAAACCTAAAAAAATTTGTGTATTTTTTACATAACAAAAATTAAAAATTATCTTTTGCTTTTGTATTTTTTACTCTTATTTTTTTTAAAAATATTAACTTGTTTTTTTTAAAAAATAAAACTTAAAAAGAATTGTTATAACATTTTTTTACATTTTTTAAAGGTAAATAAAACTTCAAAAAAAAATAGCAGGACGCAACAATAAAAAATTGTTGTAAAACCCGCTATTTAATTTAATTATCTTAAGTTTAATTTTTTCTTTAAATCTCTGTATCTTTCGATATCAACGCTTTCAAGATATTTTAAAAGACCTTTTCTTTGGCCAACAAGTTGCATCATACCTCTTCTTGAGTGTTTGTCTGCAGGGTTAGCTTTTAAGTGTTCAGTTAAGTGTTGAATTCTTTCTGTTAAAATTGCAACTTGAACTTCAGTTGAACCTGTATCTTTTTCGCCTCTTGCAAAATTGCTGATAATTTCTTGCTTTTTTGCTTTTTCCATTATTCTAACTACTCCTTTTTATATATTCGCCATAAACAAAGTAGACCGTTAATTTTCTAATAGTAGTAAACGCGCATCCCCTTGTTTAAGGTACCTAAGTATATTAACCCCTTTTTAATATTTTGTCAAGACTTAAATTGCTTATTTTTAAAGGTTTTTTGCTTATTTTTTATATCTATCTTATCTTTATTTTTTGTTTAACTTTTGTTTTGTGTTTTTTAAAATTTTACTTCTTTATTATTTTTTTTATATGTGTTTTTCTTAATTTTTATTAAATTATTTTGTTTTTATATGTTGTTCTGTTTTTTATTCTTTAGTTTTTATGGTTTTTGTAAACAAAAAAAGGTAAAAGTTTTTATTAACTCTTACCTTTATTTATTTGTAAATTAAATTACTTAACTAAAGTAAATTTTGTTTTTATATCGCAATCGCTTGAAGAATCTATATACTCAAAACTTTCGTCAAGTTCAATTGATTTTTCAAAATAACTTTGATAGTTGTTCTCTCCTAGTTTAGTTAATAAATTAATTGTAACTGTTTTGTTTTTATTTAAATCACAAGCAAAAATTACG
>JAFWWV010000037.1 GCA_017523305.1 Clostridia bacterium | reverse complement strand
TTATTTTTTATTTTTAATATTTTTTATTTTTAGCGTTTACGTTAACTCCTTACAATAAAACAAATAAACACTCAAATATTAAAAAATAAAATCACAAACAAATTGTATTACTTTTTAATGTTTTTGTCAATTTTAAATAGTTTAAAAACAATACATATACTTAGTCTATTTATTTGACACAATTAGATAGTATTTTATAAAATTAAATTAGAACAAAAACTAAAGGAGTTTATTATGGAAGAAGAAATTAAAAACAATCCCTCTCAAACAGAATATAATGCTCAAGAAATTATAAATACAAAAATTAATAAAAGTTTAAAAGTTGCAAACATAATAGTTTTTATAATAACTTGTCTTTTTGAAATTTATGCTATTTGGTGTTATGGTTTATCAATAAAAGCCTTACTAACAAAAGACTTATCTGCCTTAGCAATTATTGCAACGCTACCAACATTTATGATTGTCACTTTAATAATAACTGCTTTATCAATAGTTATGACCGTACTTGCTAATAAATGGAAAAAATATGTAACAAAATTTTCTCAACCCGTTGTTTTTTTTGACAAACTTTTAAGGTACATCGGTTGGATATATGTTCTTATCAATATTCTTTGTTTTTTAATTATTTTAATTGTTTAATTAAAAAAAAGTTGGCTGTTAAATCAGCCAACTTTTTTTATTATTAATCTTCTTTCTTTTCTTCTTCTTTTTTTCTCTGCTTTAAAAGAATATTTTGTACTAATACCCCTTACTTGGTTTACAGGTAAACTAAAACAAATTCCCATACCTACTTCTTCAATGTATGCTTTTTCACAAATTGTTTGCATAATGTTTGTTTTATTATCGGTTGGAGTAAATGTCATAATAATTTCTTTTTCTGGTTGAATACTTACGCCCATAATACTATCTTTTTCAAAAGGGCTTGTACCACGACCATAAATAATTGTACCACCGTTTGCACCTGCTTCACGTGAAGCTTCAACAACAGCATCTGAGTGGCCACGATTAACAATACTAACTACAAGTTCAAATTTTTTATCCATTTTTTCTTTCTCCTTTTACCTTTAGGCTAAAACCGACATTGTTTGATTAGTTACACTCTTAAGTGGAATTGTAAATGCTATAGCAGCATATTTTGCTTCTGATAAAAACTTACCTTCAAGTTTATCTAAAATACTTTCGCTTTCTGCTAAATCAATTGCAGCAAAAACCATTTCTTTTTCTTTATTATACAAACCAAAAAGGTTTGCTAAGTTTGAAGGAGCTGTTCCACTACCAAAACTTATAATATTTAAATTAACATCAAGTTTTTCTAAAAAGTCGCCTACTTCTTCACCATATCCACGATTAATTACAACAACTAAAAGTTCTAGCACTGGTGGATGTAGGTTTTGTTTTTTTATTTGCCTTTTTAAAGATAAACTTAATTTTGGTTTTTTCTTTGTTTCTTTAGATTTATTAATAGGCATTATCTAACTCCCCCTTTTACACTAACTTTTTTTGGTTTTTCGTTTAACTTAGTGTTATCCCAGTCAAACTCAATAATTTCAAAGCGTTTAGCTTTAGCTTGAACTTTTTGTTTTTCAGATCTAATAAGAACAAGTCTGTAAATAAAGCCAAGAATTTGCATTGATAAAATAGGAAAAGCAGCAATCAAAGCTATAGTACCAAAACCTGACGAACCAGCTGCTGAAAGGCCAATTACCATAGGAAGTGTAAACGAAACAGCCATAGCACCAGTTGCAACACCACCCGAGTCAAAAGCTACTGCTGTAAACAGTTTAGTATTAAAGAACGCTAAACCAATAGCTATAACATAAACAGGAATTACAATATAAAGCAAACTAAAACTGTACATAGATTGCATAACAGCAAAAGCAACTGAACAAGCAACACCAATACAAACTACAATAACAATAACTTTTTGTTTAATAACACCACCAGTAATGTCTTCAACTTGCTTTTTCAAAACTTGCAAAGCAGGTTCTGCCAAAATTGCACATGCTCCCAGTGCAAAACCAATTGGAATAGCAATCCAATTATAATCAAGCGAACCTAGGTATGTACCAATTGCAGTACCCATTGGTAAATAACCACATTCGACACCAGCAAGGAACAATGTTATACCAATAAATGTATAAGCAAAGCCCATACACATTTTTAATACTTTTTGCTTTGGAAACTTAAAAGCAAAAATTTGAAACAATACAAACAAAACAATAATAGGTAATAAAATTAAAGCAACATCGCCAATATACTCAACTATTGCACGACCAATTTCTTGCATAACAGTCATTGAAGTTACAGCTTCAGTTGCGCCACCAACAGCAGCACCTGGTTCTAAGAACAAACTTAAAATCATAACAGCTAAAATTGGACCTGCTGAACAAAGAGCAATTAAACCAAAACTATCATCTTCGTTCTTACCACCCCTAACAGCCGATAAACCTAAACCAAAACTCATTAAGAAAGGAACTGAAATAGGACCAGTTGTTACAGAACCACTATCAAAAGCTATAGGCATAAATTGTTGTGGAACAAAAAATGATAAAACTATAATAAGTCCATAACATATTGCAAGAATTACAGATAACTTCCATTTAAAAACAATTTTTAAAATTGCAAACATTAAAAATATGCCTACACCAAGTGAAACAGTTGCAATAAAAACCCATACACTACTTAATGTTGAATAATCTGCAACTTGATTTGCTAAAACCATAAGGTCAGGCTCTGCAAAAGTAATAATAAAACCAATAACAAAACTACATAAAACCATAAACCAAAGTTTTTTTGATTTTGATAAAGTTGAACCAATGTTTTTGCCCAACTCTTCCATAGCGCTATCAGCACCCATTGTAAATAAAGCCATACCAAGAAGCAATAAAACAGCACTGATAACAAGTTTTACAATGTCATTGTTGTCAGTTGGAACTAAAAATATAATTAAAGCAAAAATCATAAGCGTAATAGGGAAAACTGCCATAAAAGATTCTTTCAATTTTAACATAAAGTTTTTAAACATATGCATTTCCCCCTTAACTTGTTTTTTTGCTTATAAGAAGCATTTTAATAATAATATTAATATTAAAATCATTATATAAAAACAAAAATTTTTTTCAAATAAAAATTTTAACTTTGTGCAAAATTACATATGCTTTTTTAGTTTTTTTTTATATTTTAAATTTTTTTGTGCATATTTTTTTATAATATGTATTGACATTTTTTAATATAATGAAATATAATCATTTTTGTTGTATTTTACAACAATTTTGTAAAGGATAAAAATATGTGTAATTTAGATGATAAAATTTTTGAAAATTTTAAAGAAATAGCAAAAAGACTGTCACTTATGTATAAAGAACTAACGGGTCTTATGAACATAAATCCATGCGAATGTAAAGCAATAATGGTAATAGATAGTAACCCAAATTTAACACAAACCAATTTAAGTCAAATTTGTGGTATAGATAAGCCAGCAACCAGCCGACTTATAAATAAATTACAACAAGACCAATTGGTACAAAAGTTTTATAAAGATGATAATAAAAAAAATACATATTTAACTCTTACAAACCAAGGTGAGTTAAAAGCTAATGAAATAAAAAAACATATTTGTTCTTTAAGAAAAAACTATTTTAATGCGTTAAATACTGACGATAAAACAAATATGCTAAATATTTTAAATAAAATTTTAATTAATAATAAAGGGGGAGAAAATGCTTAAACTAGATAACATTACAAAAACCTACGAAATGGGCGACCTTAAAGTCGAAGCATTAAAAGGCTTATCGGTTGAATTTAGAAAAAATGAATTTGTTTCTATCTTAGGTCCTAGTGGCTGTGGTAAAACAACTTTACTTAATATTATTGGTGGTTTAGATAGATACACTACAGGCGATTTAGTAATTAATAATAAGTCGACTAAAGAGTATAAAGATAAAGATTGGGACAACTACCGTAACCACTCAGTCGGGTTTGTTTTTCAAAGTTATAACTTAATTCCCCACCAAACAGTAATCGAAAACGTTGAACTTGCCCTAACATTATCAGGTGTTAGCAAAGAAGAACGTCATAAAAAAGCAAAGGCCGTTTTAGAAAAAGTAGGACTAGGCGATAAATTAAGAAACAAACCAAATCAACTTTCTGGTGGCCAAATGCAAAGGGTTGCAATTGCCCGTGCTTTAGTTAACGACCCAGAAATTATTTTGGCAGACGAGCCAACTGGTGCACTTGACTCAACAACCAGCGTTCAAATTATGGAGTTACTTAAAGAAATTTCAAAAGATAAACTTATTATTATGGTAACCCACAACCCAGAACTTGCTGAACAATATTCTTCAAGAATAGTTAAACTTTTAGATGGTTGCCTAACAGACGACTCACACCCTTTTACTGAAGAAGAATCTAAAAAAGAAAAACCATTACTTAGTGTTAGTGACGATAGCGAACTTAACAAAACCCAACTTAAAAAGAAAAATCAAAAAAAGAAAATGTCATTCTGGACTGCTCTTGCCCTTAGTTTTAAAAACTTATTAACCAAAAAAGGCAGAACAATTTTAGTTTCCATTGCAGGTAGTATAGGTATTATTGGTATTGCACTTATTTTGGCAATCTCCAGTGGTTTTTCAACCTACATAAACAAAATGCAGGAAGATACCTTATCTTCTACCCCAATAACTATTGAATCAAAAAATATTGACTTTACTTCAGTAGTAACTCAAATGTTTTTAGATAAAGCCCAAAACGATAAAATCACCCACGATAAAGATGGTGTTTATATTAAAGAAAATATCTCAAACGTTTTAAACAGTGTTGGTAACAACCTAAATGCAAATAACTTAGGAAAGTTCTATGAACATTTAAACGATAATTAT
>JAFWWV010000036.1 GCA_017523305.1 Clostridia bacterium | reverse complement strand
TGGATATTTTTCAATAAATCTACATTCAGCGCCTGTTTTAACTGCTTCTTCTTTTGGCATTTCTTTAACTGTTACAGGTAGATCTTCATCTATCCATTTATTAACTAAATCTTCAGTTTCTTTAATATCATTTATCAATTTAACTTCCATTTTTTTCATCCTTCCTTTAATATGTCATATATGTCTAAATCACCATATATCTTATTGGCTTTTAAAATGTCATTTGGTAACATTGGAGCATTATTTCTAATATCTAAATCAAATTTATAATGAGAATATTTTTTATTTGAAATAGTTTCATCAGTAATTGACAACCCATATTTTTTTGGCTCATTTGATATAAAATAATATCTGTCATTTGATAAATCATAAATTATAAAATATGACATTTTTTTAAATATATAACCACCACGATTGTCACTTCTTATTGTTTTGGAATCATCAATTGAAATATCTAAAATTCCAATCACTTCATAAAATTTGTCAAAATGTCCGTGTGATAGACAATAAAGTAAAAAATCATCTTCACCAATTACACTTGAAGGAAGTTCATATTTGTCTTGGTCAATTGCCTGGGCATTGTTTTTTATTCTTAACACCCTTGGTATATCATCCACATTTTGCGCCACGGCTTTTGTAAATTCTACACCAACGCGACATGGATTTTCGTATAAATCATAATCCGTAAACACATATGTATTTCCTTCGCATAAATCCATGGCATTGATATTGAATAGTTCAAAATATGGATTATGTGGTGAGAGTACATTACCACATAAATATATTTTAATGTCACGAAGTCTCGCGATCGTTGAGATAAGACTTTTAAAATGTTCAATTTCTACTATTTCATAAGAATAATCAGATTGAAGTGCAAATTCGTCAAAAATGATATTTTGTACTTTATCATAATTCATTGACTTATATCTTTGTTGTGCAAATACTGGAATAACAGTTCCAATTAATTCACCTTCCTTAATAAATTCAGATTGCATAAATTCGCCACTTTGTTTGTCAATATATTTGTAATACTCATTGATGTAATATTTTCCAGTCTTATATTCAATATGTAAATCAAATTTGTGAAGTGATTCCATTATAATAGAAGAAAACCACTCGGCTTGATATTCGTTTTTTCTTTCTTCTTTATATCTACATAACTTCACAAACTGATAACCGTGTTCGTAAAAATCTTCTAATATAATATCTCTTTGAAGTGCAGTTGTTTTTCCAGTCGAACGTGTTCCAATAGTGAAAAATATATCAAAATTATAATTTTTTAAAACATTGTCAAATGAATAAAAATTATACTTTTGTTTTTTTCGTTTCTTATATGCGTTTAAATCTTTTAATGCTTTTTTCAAATTTTCTTTATAAAACATTATTCACCTAACATCACAAGATTTCGAAGTTCAATTTCTTCAGCTTCGCTTATGTCCTTTCTTTCTCTTTTCTCACTAATAACATCATCAATTGTTCTTGTTGTTTTCTGATACATATATATTTTTATTTGGTCAGAATCTAGTTCGCCTATTTCATCCTTATATGGAAAAATCAGTTCTTCAGTTTCTTCAAATGATAAATCCAATTTGTCAGCAACAGTCTTTATATAATCATCATAAGCCTTTCCATTATATATTCCGTGTTTTCCAGTCTTTCGCATTATCTCAACTTTTTTCTTGTCTTCAACTATCGTTGCAATTTTTTTGCTGCCTTTTGAATAAGGGACAGATTGTTCAATACTGGCTTTGTTCCAGTCTTGGAATCTTCGCTTTACTGTCGAAGGTCTTGAAATTTCACCTTTATTAAATTGTTTGATAGATTCCTTGTATTCGTTCCATCTTCTTTGTTCTTCGTTAAGTTCGTAATTAAAAGCACCACCATATTTTTTGTTTAAATTTCTTAATCTTTTCACGTTTTGTTGGTGTTGGCTTTTTTCATATTTACCGATAACCATATTATACCCTTTTTTAGTTTTCGAAAATTCTTGTCTTGATTGTGGGTCATAATATGTTCCACTTGTTGTTTTCTTTAATCTTTTAACATTAAGATTTTTTCTTTGTCTTGCCATTGTTAAATCTCCACATTTATATTTTCAAGTGTTCCAGTTATTTTGCAGTTGAAACATAAATCTTCAAATCTTTTATGATAAAGTTTACAAATTATTTTTGCATATAATAACCAAATATTTGAAGTGAAGTCACGCATTGTAACATCAACATCCTTTAAGACTGCGCCACTTGTGACAGTTTCTTTATATTTTCCGATTTCCAATTTGTGTGTATTATAATTATAAATCGAAGTTGTTTTTTTAACAAGCGCAGAATCAAACATCACGCCGTAGTGGTAGCAATTTTCAATCATTTCTTCAAAATTTCCGTCATAGTATTCAAGTAATTTATTATATAATTGACTTGCATGTGGTAGTCCACTTATTGTTGCGAATAGTTTACCATTCTTTATTGTGATATATGATTTTGTTCCAAGTGAAGTAAATTTTTTAGCCACATATTCTTTTTCTAGGATTCCAAATTTTGTGAATCTAAATTCTTCTTTCAAATTTTTAATTTGAATAATATTAAAATCATCAACTAATTTTTCAGCCTTTTCACAATTTATAGTTTTAATTGAATCTGTATCAATGTATAAAACCGGTAAATCGTTTATTAAAAATTTATAGGCTATATATAGAATAGAAGCTCTGGCGAACTGTGGAACATATAAACCATATATATAAGAAGTTTTAACTCGCGATTTCTCATAATCTTCAAATGTTTCTTTTTGTTTAATATACTCTCGCATTTCAACATCATATATATATTTCGTGTGAATCAAATGTTGAGCATTGTCACCATATAAAGCATTTAAGTCAGCCTTAACATTTTGGTAGTTGAATTTTATTTTTTCCAGTTGTTCATAATAATCAGAAGAATCATTTATTTCTTTTAAAATATCATTGTCAGTAATTTCATCATTGGAATATATTTTAAATTCATTTTGGTCTTCAATTATTTTTAAATACTTTGAAAATTCTATTTTCTTTTTTGCATTGTATAAAACAGAATTTAATTTGAATTTGTTTGAAGGTTCATAATGTCTTGCGATTTCCAAATAGTGACATTTTACAATTTTAAAATTATAAAAAACTTTGAGTGTGAGAAAATCAACACAAGACATATACATTTTTATAGGTGTATAACATTTTAAAATTTTTCCATTTATTATAAGACAATTTCTCATGTTTTTTAATTTACTAGGATTGATAATTTTGCTAGTTGATAAAGGATAAAATTCAAATTTGGATTCCAACTCTTTAACTTCAACCACACAATTAAACATTGAATCTGAAAATTTTTTATAAACAAAATTTTTATAAGTCAATTTTCTAGTGATTTCAAAAAGTTTTTCAGTTTTATTTTCAACTACTCTTTCAAAATTAGAAGGGTAGTACCTATATAACATTTGATATGGGTAATCAGATTTAAAATCATAACTTGCTACATTTTCAATAACATCTGAAGTATACTTCGGATTTGAATAAACAAGTCCACCCTGGAATAGATTTTGCCACAACCTTATTTGTGAATAGTCTTTCGCTTTTTCTTGGTGACAAATAAAGTTATTTAAACGAAGGAGTGTTCCTTTTCGTTTTTTTCCTTTTTTATTTATAAATTCCGTGCGCTCGTTTACGTTTTTATTTTGTTCGCAATTAAAACGCATTATTCCAGTTTTAGTGAATGGAATGTCTTTAACTGATTTCATATATTTATTATTCTTGAACAATTTATATACAGACTTGAGCATAATTTCAACATCACGAAAATTATATTTTATTTCTTTTTCAGTCATTTTTGTTTTTGGTGTTCGTAACTTCTTATAATTATAATCTAACTTTTGAAGTCCGATTTCATCACCTAATTTTTTTATTGATTTACCAGTCAATAGATATGAACATTTAAAGATTAACCGGTCAAGTTTAATAAATAAAGGTTTATTAGATTCAAGAAATAAAAAGTCTTTTTCACTAATAGATTCTAAATTTGAAGTAAAGAATTTCAGATTGTTGCAAAAAAATGAAAATTCATAAGATAGGTTGTGAATATATATAACAATATCAATGTCCTTTTCAGCTGCCTTATTATTCAAATCATATAAAAATTTGTCAAGATCCTTGTAAGTCCTTCCAATTGTTATATCTTTATATATTCCAGTTTTAAAATCTAAATTTGATACACAAAAGGAATACATAAACGAACAATATTCATTTTCTGAATTTTTAATTTCAATTGTGCTTGTTTCTATATCAAGACCAAACACAATATCTGAAATTTTATTTTTCTTCATGTTGCAACCTTTCAAATTTTAAGGGGGTATATTTCAACCCCCTTTTAATCAAGCAAACTTGTCATTTAATAAAAATTAAATTTCATTATCTGAAGATTTTGCCTTTACCTTCTCATATTCTTCGAGAACAATTTTTTGAATTTTCTCACGAATTTCTAAAGTCTTTGGGTGAACATCTTCATAATATTTTTGGTCTTTTTCAGAATACGTTGAAGGGTAAGCTACAAATAAACCTTTTCCACCGTCAATGATTCTTAAATTCTTTATAATGATTTTATCGTCAATGTTGATTGACGCAAATCCTTTCAAGTTGTCTTTCTCGTATATATTTACTCTTGCTGATATTTTCATAATATAAATTTTCCTTTCATTGTATAATTTTAATTTTATAGTTTTTGAGTTATATGTTATTTTTTATGGTGGAATGTATATTCTCATTAAATCACCCCTATTCATTTATATTTTCAAAATGCTTTTCAATAATTGATTCACATAATGATTTTGGCTTTACCAAGAACTCAAATCGTTTTTTGTTATTACATGGCACTCGGTCAATTTCCTTTACTCGCCAATTTTTATTATAATAAGTACAAACAACCATTGTTCCCATTGGCTCAAATTTGAATTTTTTTGGAAATTTCGCAGCGCCTTCGATATATCTAAAAGTTAAATTTTCCCATTTATTTTTTGGTATTCCTTCAAGAATATCTTTTTCCACTTTATGAATAATCATTTTAATTGATAGGGTAGAATAAATCACTCTTTCGCGCTTTCTCATTTGTACCTGGTCAAGTATGTCATTTATCTTTTTAATATTGTTTTTATTGTCATTTAAAATTATGTTGCAAATCACTCTTTTATAACCCCCTTTCAATTATTTTAAAACTATATGGTGGTGTATAAACCTTTGTGTCTTCTTCAACATA
>JAFWWV010000035.1 GCA_017523305.1 Clostridia bacterium | reverse complement strand
CATTTGTTTTTGCATTAACTGCTTGTGGTCCTTCTGACCCAGGTGATGATACTAAAAACCCTGAATTTGCAGAGTTTTCATCTCAAGCAATTGCTATTATGTCAGCAGTTGATATGAATGCAGAAGATGGAGATGGATTAAATTTATCTTCAAGAAAAAAAGATTTAAGGTTAATGCCTAAAACAGAAATTGCTGAAGTTTTTAATATGGTTAAAAATCATATAGAATCAGAGTCTGTTGACGATGTTAACGCAGAATATTCTTCATGTTTAGAAACTTGTTTTGCATTCCCATTAGGTTTTGGTGATGTTATTACAAACAAACATGGTGCAACAAACTTTTATGGTGTAAAAGCAAAAATTGATTTAAGTTCAGCTTTTGACGGCGAAAAATTATACGCAAGTCTTGTTGTTAAAAAAACAGGTAATGTAACAGAGTTGTATATGTTTGACCCTTCAGCTGGTGAAGGTGTAGAAAGATACTCATATATGACATTAACTTATGTTGATAAAACAGATTATAAATTTGAGTTTGTTGATTTTACATACAATTTAAGCAACTTTGTATATGCATACGGAGATAGCGACCAAAACTTTATTAATTTACAAAAGTTTACTGAAGATAGTGCTAGTTATGCTGCTTATGTTTCAAACGGACTTAGTTGTTATTATGTAGGTGGTGTAAAAGATGAATCAATTCAAGAATATACTGAACAAATAATTACTGAAAAAAATCCATTAGTAAACTATTTAGATAAAATCAATGCAACTAAAACAGGTGCAAAATATACTGTTAAAGTAGAAGATATTGATGCTATTTTTGAAAAATATGTTGGCGAAAGTAGTGAAGAAGATAAAGCATATCCTATTTATGTAAACAAAGATGGGGTAGCTCAAGGTGTTAATGTGGGTAATGACTTTGATTGCGAAACTGTTATAATTCCTACAAAGGCAAATTCTATATTAGCAGAGGGTTTAATGTTAAATCCAAATTGTACAAAGCTTGTTATACCTGATAGTGTTTCTTCATTAAAAACAACTAAAGCTACAGCTTATTGGTTTGAAACAGGTGAAAATCTTCCAGAAAATGACCCAACAAGATATGATTATGTAGATGCTCCTTTAGAACAAGTTTTAGAAAACTTTATGATAAGTGCTGGATATGATTGGGAAACAACTCAACCAATAGAATTTGAGTTTTCTGAAAACAATAAGTTATTTAAGTATGGCGAAGACGGAAATGTTTATTTAGTTTATGGTGGTAAAGAATATTTATTATATGTTAAAAATTGGGATGTTGAAATTCTTGAAACTTTAGGAAAAGTAAATGAAAGAGCAAGAAATGATTTTAGAAGATATTCTTTAAGAGAAATTCCAAATTATACTTATAATGCTATACAACAAATTAAACAATCAAATCATAAATTTAAAGAAATTGTATTTAGCGAAGGATCACTTTTTGCTGAATTTTTATCTGCTAAAAATTATACAAGTGCAGAAGAATATGTTATTGACAAAGTTACCTGCTATGGCGAATTTGATATGAGATATTTTTATAGGTCAGGTAGAGATGGTGATTGGACTACAAAAGTAACAAGAATCAAAGAATTAATAATTAAACCTAACATGTGGTACGACTATGTTTTATCAAATGCAAATCCAGGAGATCCAGCACTAGGTTTAGCAGAATTAAAAGCATATATTGACCAAAATTATCAAGGTCAAAGTTATGATGAAGTTTTAGATGATGAAATAACTAAAGTTGCATCTTATGAGTATTTTATTTCAATCAATGTAGATAATTCAATTCAAATAGATAAAATTACAGTTGACCCTTCAATAGAATCTTTAAATTTAAGTGGTTATGTTTCAGAAGATACAAATTTAAATGTTTCAAAAGATACCCAAATTAATTACTTTGATGTAGAAATTTATGGGCCAGTAGATGTTTATATTGATGACATTACTCAACAAAGTGATTTTGAATATAAAATTAGCCCTTTTAAAGGCAAAATTAATTTCATAACAAACTATACACAAAGTGAATTTGATTATTTTAATCAAAAAGCAAGTGATTGGGAAGGAGCTTTAGTTCGTAAACATATTAAAAATTTAACTCAAAACAATAGTTCAAAGTACTCTTTAACTTATGCTGAAGAAGATATTAATATTTTAGGTTTTGAAAATTCAGATTTAACTCCATATTTTGATTACTCTCAATTTAATGATTATGCTTTTAGTTATACTGCTAGTTTTGGTGATTTTGGATATAATCAAGAATGTCGACTTTATTTAAATAATATGATTGATGAAATTGATTTTACAAAATATGTTTTATGTGGAGAAGGTTGGGATTATAAAGTATATATTCAAACTTATGATGAATATGAACAACAAGATGTTTGGGTAGAAAATGCTGATGGTAAAACACTTAAAAACTTAATGTTTAGTGGTTGGACAAAAACAATTAGATGTAAATTTGTTGCAACTAAATCTCAAACCAGCAAAACAAAAGAAAAAATCTTAGATGTTTATATTTTAGGTCAAAGAAACTGGGGTTCATATTCTTATGAAACAGAGTTCTTTACAGAATTGACTCAATATACAACTGACACTGTTTTGGAAATAAAAGATGGTTCAGGAAATGTTATTGCAGATCACTCTAAACTTCCACTTGAATATGGTGAAAATATTTTTGTATTAAAATGTCAATTTGATTCTAATGTAAGTTATTATCAAGTTAAAATTGTAAGACAATACAATAATAGACCAGTTGAATATTCTAAAACAGAAGTAAATGTTGACGAATACTTTAGTTATTCTTACCCAGAAAGTTATGGTTTTGAAGTAAAGATATATGATCGTGCAGGTGTTGAAGTTGCAGACAGAACAAAAATTGCTTTAAATGTGGGCGATAATATTTTCAGAGTTGTTTTTACTTGGAAGGGTGAAGGCGAAATACCAAGTGCTTATGAAAATTACGACGGAAGAGTAGAAATGATTAATTTTATAAGAGCAGCTGAATAAAATTTTTATATTAAAAAGCCAAGAGTTTTTTACTCCTGGCTTTTAATTTTTAATAAAAAGGCTTTAATTTATATATATATTTAATAATAATATTTGTTTATTGTTAGGAAAATAAAAAATTAGGTGTTAAAATGTAGTTGTTGAAATATAAGCAAATTTAGGTTTAATTTAATAAAAACATCAAAATTTGCAAAAAGGGGGAGAAATAAAAAAATGAAAGTAAACAAAAAATATGAAGCGTTGTTTACACCTTGGAAGATTGGTAATGTAGAAATTAAAAACCGTATTGTTATGTGTCCTATGGGTGGTACATCTTTGTTTGGTTGGATGGGTCCACAAAAATTTAATAAAGACGCAGCTGATATGTTTTTAAACATTGCTAAAAACGGTTGTGGTTTAATT
>JAFWWV010000034.1 GCA_017523305.1 Clostridia bacterium | reverse complement strand
TCAAGATTATATAATTCTTCTGGCAAATCTTCTCTTTTATTGAAATCTCTTATATCTTCAATATAATTATACTTTGGTTTGTGGTTCTCTACATAAACTTTGTTCATTCGTGGGTCAATTTCGCAACAACCGATTACATCACAGCCACATAATTTATAACCCATTGAGGACCCCCCCCGCAGGCAAAACAACTAAATACTTTCAGTCCATTTTTCTCTGGGTAGTCATTTGCCATAGTCCATTCCCAGTCGGTTGATTTTTGTTTGGCTTCATCAAATAAACTATATTGATTTTTATTTATATTCATATTTATCCTCCATTATTCTGGTGCTTCCAAACCCCAACAGTCCCAACCTAAAACAGACTGTCTAGCAAATAATTCTATTCTTGGCAAATCTCCACATAACTGAATAATTTTATCTCTGACAATCGCTGGTTTTTTACTATGCTCTTCTATTTTTGTATCTACAATATTATGAACGGACCTTGATACTCTTGAAGGCTTACCTTTCGTTGCTAATAAACATATTTCGCTATTTGCTCTTGTCCAATATCCACAACCCCAAAAATAACTATCACTCTTTTTATTGCGTTTAACCCAAGTAAAAGCACACCCTTTATATTTAAAGCCCCATTTTTTTATTGTCTCAAGACCTTCTTGCAATAGTGGGAATGTAACCCACAAAAATAATATACAGTCTTTGTCTGCAATTTCTTTAACTGGCAAATCATATATATCTTGAATATTCATACATTCATAATGACTTTGAGCAGACTTCTCTTTTTCACCTTTTTTAGAGAAATATTTAAACTTCCACGCAGGGTCAGCATAAATTATATTATATTTTTTATTAGTATTAAATATGTCGATTTTACTCATATTTTTTATTCCTTTAACCATTTTTTTCTAGTTGGTTCTATTTCTTCTAATTTTTTAAAAGCCTCATCTATTTGTTGTTTATAATCACTTAAATCTAAACCTTTAATGTATAAAGATTTCTTTCCGTTTTTTAAAGTTTTACTTAGGTTTCGATTTAGCCACTCAATAACAAAAGCCAATCCAAGTCCTTTATGTGGAACCCAGATACCTTCATCATTAAACACCCCCCCCCTCATACAATAATCAAAAAGTTTAGGTTGAGTAATTCTCAAATGTTCAAATCTGTTTATACCACCTTTTTGAGTGTCTTGAGAAATTCCAAAAAGACAAAAAATGCAACCTGACCTTTGAACTCCACTAAAAGCATATCGGTCTTTCAAATCTTCAAATGTTGGGTTCCCTTGTTTATCTACTGGAATTATTTCTCCATAACATTCAGCAATCTTTATATTATTTAATTTTAAATATTCTAATACATCTTGTTTAGTCCAAAAACTTAATGGTTTACTTTGTATCTTTTTATCGAATGAGTTGCACCCACTTTTTAACCAAGCCTGCTCTCTTAATTTACTTTCTTCTACCATAGTTGCAATTATAGGATATTCTTTTAATTCTCCCATAGGACCTTTTTTCATAATATTACAACATTCATTACTTATTAAGAAAGGAGCATTTATTTAACATTTATATTTTTCTTTATTAAACATACTTCGGTTAGGGGAACTCCTTTGCTTTAATATTCCCAGAATTTTTTGAACTCTCTGTGGAATATTCTCCAATTCCAAATAATTTTCGATAGAATGATTCGTACTTGTGCGAAGCACATCTCTCTCTCTCTCTCTGCCGTCAAAGTATCGTCTTGCATTTTTTATACATTCGGCCGTTTCTTTGCTTATCAAAGGATATCCTTTTTGAGTTAGCACTTGATAGAAAGACATTTGTGGCCTTACAACCTTAATATTTGGTATAGATAATGCTCTTGCCCTAACAGAAGGTTCTTCAAGCCCAGTGTCATCAAAAACAACTGGGATATCAAAATTTGGTGAAATATCTTTTATTTGTTCTATAATATGATATAAACAGATAGAATCTGAACCACCACTGCAACTTAAATAGCAGTTGCCATTAGTTTTTTGATAAAATTCCAAAATTTTTGCTATCGTTTTTTGAATTTTTATTTCTAATGGCAATGCCATAAGTTCTTGTAAATCTTTTCTTCTTTTTTCATAATCAATATCTATTTCTTTCATAATACCACTCTTATTTAATATTATTACAAAATTCTTCAATATCTTTTGCTATTTGCAAACAGTAATCATAGATAAACTTACTATTTCCTATAAGTGTATTTATAACTGTTTTACTGAATAAAGTTTTAACTTCAAATTTTACTGGTTCTCTGCCACTGTGTATATCGTTTAGCAAAACTGATTTATATTTAAGTTTTACAAAAACTTTACTAATTATGCCTTCTTTTGTTTTTTCAAATTTAAAAGGGTTTCCATCTATTACATAATTGTAAATTAATACAGATTTTTTATTTCTTGACCTTTTACTTTGAAAAATTGGTAAATATTTCATATATGCCTACTTTTAAAAGTCCAATTTGTTTGTATCTGCAATGGTGTAAATCTCTTTAATTTGACTTGGTTTAAAGTTTTGCTCTTCAAATTTCTTTGAAGTTATTAGTTCAATTATTTGACCTTTAATATTTAAGTCAAGAGTTGTGCTTTGTCTTTCGTCTACAAATTTGAACATATCAACTTTCAATAATTTGCATAGTCCTTCAAATACCTTGCAATTTGCTAATATTTTTTGACCAGTACTTAATTTTGCATACTTAACACCTTGATAAGTTACAGAACAAGTAATTTCATAAGGTTTTTCTGCATTTGAAGTCAATGGAGTGAAGAAAATAAATTCTACATCTTCAAAATTGTCATTTACAGTTTTGTTTACAATAGAAATTTTT
>JAFWWV010000033.1 GCA_017523305.1 Clostridia bacterium | reverse complement strand
TATTGGTTCAGCAGGTATAAGTGCAGGAATTGCTATACCTACAACAATTGCTGTTATGGATAGAGACGCAGAGTTTACCATTACAGCAAAAAGTAATTTGTCTTCTGACGACACAACAACAATGAAAATTGAAAAAGGAACAAAAATTTCACAATTAAAACCACAAACAAAAGAAAATTATTATTTTGTTGGCTGGTTTAAAGATGAAAATTGTTTGCATCAATATTCAAGTAGTGATGTTTTAGATAAATCTACTATTGTTTATGCAAAATATTTGCCATATGAATATGATGTTGCTCTTTCAGCACCTGAAAGTTATAACATTACATTTTTAAACGAACACGATCAACCTTTTACAGAGCAAGAATTAAAAAATGTTAAAAAGGGTAGTACTTTTAGATTTAAACTTGCAGGCGAAGATGCTTCACAAGTAACTGGTACTTGGTGGAGTGAGATTTTTGAAACTGAAATAAATTATTACACAAAAATTTCAAACATAATGCCTGAATATTATCATGCTATTTCATATAATGGTGAAACAATCGATTGTGACTATAATGGTGTATATGAAATTGTTATTAGTGATGAAGGTAGCATTGACGTAGACGGAAGATATGTAATTTTAAAATCTGATTTTGATTTAGGTTTTATGAATGGTGGTGTAGTTCCTACAGGTGTAACAATTTTAGATTATGAAGAAATTAATGCTAAAGAAAATTTTGTAATACCAGAAACAATTTATAATACAGAAGTTCATGCTGTAGTTGACTTGTTTTCAACCTTATCAGGAAAAACAAATACAACAGTTAAAACTTTAACTATTCCAAAAACATTAAAAGGTATTGTAAATTCTAAAAATATTTTTTCTGCCTTTGATTTTTTAGGCGAAACAATGTCAAAAATGAAAAGTAATACTCATAGTTTTATTGGTTATTTAACAAATTTAGAAGATGTTATAATTGATAAAGATAGTGATGTTTTTTCATGGGGCCAAGGAATTTTATACGAAAATTTTAACGAAGGCTTTATTTTTTCTTCACAAGTTGGAGGTTATCTTCCTCCTTGTGGAACAGTTATTCACTATATTAAAAAAGATGCTAAAAAAGAAAATATTAACATTGAAACTCCTATATTTTCAACCATTGTTTGTGATAATGCTTTTAAAGATTGTAAAAGTTTAAAAACTTTAAAAGCAGTACAGCCAGATACTTTTGTTTTTATAGGTAATGGTGCTTTTGCAGGTTCGGGTCTACAACATATTTTTATTAGTTCAAGTTGTGCATTCTTACAAGGTAATGTTTTTAACTCTTGTGAACAATTGCAAACAGTATATTTTAATAGTGTTGATTTTGCAGGTGGTTCAGTTTTTGCAAATTGTTCTAACCTAAATAAAATAGCATTTAATAATTCTATTTCTGTGGCTAATGAATGTGAAAACTTTTTTGTTGGTGCTGGTGGAACAGAAGGGTTTAATATTGAAATAAATTTTGCTGGACCGGGGGTTTTTAAAGAATTATTTAGAGTCTCAGACGATATTGCTGAAGATGCTAATTTAAAAATAAAGTCAATAAGATTTTTATCTTCTTATAATAATACAACTGCTTTTACAGATTCATTGGAATATTATGTTGTAGATAAAGTATATATTGATTCAAAAAATGCTTTGACATCATTCTTAAAACCAGGCGCATTTAAATGTAATGAAGTTTACATTAAATCAAATTTAATAACCAATTTAGAAGATCAAGAAACATTTACTTTCTCTTATTCTTTAAAATTAATTGATGGTTCAACCGAAACAGCAGATATTACTGTTGTTAAAGGGGAAGAAGTAGAATATGATAGCGTAACATATGTACGTTACTATATTCCAGAACCAGTAACAGCATAAAACAAATAAAAAATCACGAATTTAAATTTCGTGATCTTTTTTATTTATTCATTAATTTTTTGGGGTATAACTTCAATAGTTTGTTTTTTATTTTTCTTGTCATTTAATATTTTATAACTTGTAAAACCTATACAACCAGCACAAACAAAACCTAGTATAAATTGGGCTGT
>JAFWWV010000032.1 GCA_017523305.1 Clostridia bacterium | reverse complement strand
CTTTATTTTCTTTTCTAATTTGTTTTGGGTCAATTCCCAACATTTCATACTGTGCTTTAATAGCAGCAATAATATCTTTATTTGCAGGAGTTTCTCTTTGCTTTAATAATAGCATAGCAAGAACCCTATATCCGTCTCTTTCATTCGGACCAGCAATTCCAAATGTAGTTGTATATTCTTTAAATGTATTTTCTAAATAAAGATAGTCTTGGTCTTTGAACTCGCCCCAAGTAAGTTTCAATTTTTTTCTTTCTTCATCTGATATTTTTCTATCCATAGAGTTTTCAACCGTCATATTTGCTTTTGAATCTCTATATCTAATAGGCTTTTCCCTATTATTGTTCCTAACTGCTCTCCAATATTTAGTTATAATAGTTTCTCCATTAGGATGTTCTTCTAAATATTTTATAGCATCATTTACACAAATTTCATCATACATAATATCTGCGTGTTGGCAGAAAGCATAAAAAGCCTTGTTGTAATCATTATATGTATGATAAAGTTCGAAAAATATCTTTTCTAAACAACCTTTACAAATAGACATACAACCATTTTTATCTATAAAAGGATTAGTTGTTGGCTGAAATTCTTTATATTCCAACATTTTATTACAATGTCTGCAATAACTTGCTTTAAGTTGTGAAGCAGCCTTCATTTTTTGTTTTTTTAACCTTGGAGTTTCAGCAGTAACTTTTTTTACTGGCTCTTTCTTTTTAGTTTCTGTCAATTTAACTCTTGGCATATCTATTACACCTCGCTTTCAATTTCAGAGTTTATATCTCTTACCTTCTCTTTTAAATATTCAAGAGGCTTTAATGAAAGTTTATAATGTTCGCCAGAAACTATATATTTTTGATTTTTAAAGTCATAACCTTTTTTACTCTTTCTTTCTAATTTAATAGAAATCAATTTGTTAAGGAAGACTTCTTGCTTGTCTTCTAATACCAAACTTAAAATTTCATCACACACAATGCTTAAAAAATCTTTTGCTTGTTTAAAAGTTAAAGATTTATGTTTATCTGATATTATTCTGGCAAGTTGAGTTTTATTAACTCTTTCTTTTCCATTTTCCATTTTCCATTTTCCTCTGTATGCAAAAAACCACTATTTTTTAGCATATATTTCATAGATAAGAGAAATATAAAATTCTATGAATTTTTATGCAAAGTAATTTATATTTATACTAAACACAAAAACCACTATTTTATAGTAGTTTTTTAAGTTTTTGAAAAATAGTTTTGTCAATTTGCACAAATAAATTTTTCTAAATGCAACTATTTTTTTTCTTTTTGCTTTCCATTGTTTTTTCAATATGTATTATTCTCGCACATTCTGGACAATATTTTACTCTGTTATTTGTTTTAAAAACTTCTTTGCCACATCTAAGACATTTTATGATTGGAGTTCCATTTATTTTTAATAATTCAGAAATCATATCGCAAGAAGGAGTTATTTCTAAAGCAATTTCACCTTCTTTTCTCAAACAGACAGGGTGATATTTTAATAATGGCTTTAAATCAACTGTGAGCAAATTGGCTTTATTTAATTCATATAAATAAAATTCTTGCTCTTTTTTTGTTTTCTTTATGCCACAAAGGTCAAAAATGTCTGATAATTTCATAGAATTCTGACTATTTAAGTAAATGCCATCACTTTTTCTAAGTTTAGATAAGCAACAAAAGATAAAAATTATTTTTTGCCACTCTTTATTAATAATTTTTGATATTTGTTCTACTTCTTCTTTAAAAAATGTTAATTTTTCTGGAATTTCAGTATATTTGTCGGTAACTTTTAATTTTTTCATAACTTTTTGAATTAGTTTTCTAATATTTTCTTCATTAAAAGTTGTCACTTTTTCGACACAAAACGAAAAAAGTTGACTTTTTATTGAATTTTCATCAAGTTTATCAATAAAAAACCATTCTTTTGCTAAAATAGTCAGGTCTCTAAAATTAGGATACTTCTCAAAACCATTCTTAATTAAATTATCGAATTGCATTTTTTGATTAAAAACTATCATTTTGAACTCCTAAATTATCACTATCAATATCGTCAAAAAGGTTGAAATTAAACAATTCTTCGTCATCAATATCTAAATTTGAGTCTTGTGTCTCTAAATTATATGGCAACATAGTAAAATTTTCACCTAAATATTCAATTTCACCGTCTTTATATGACTGTGGAAGCATTACATTTGAATCACCAGAATTAATTTTGTTTTCAATTAAGTTGCTAACTATTCCAGTTCCAAATATTTCCCAACAAAAATCTTTATTTTTCTTTAATTTATAGCATAGATATACTGATAAATTTGCAAGTTCTTGTATATTGTTAGAAATATTCTCCAAACTTTTGTTTCTTAAATACTTATAAAACTGTTCGTAGGTAGCAAAATCGCTATTAGAAAGCATTTTATCCCTTTTAAAGGACACATATTCCTCATAAACTTCATTTAATAAAGAAAGTTTAGAACTATCTATTAAAATATTTTCATTATTTAATATCTTATACAAAATATCATTAGAAACTCTATGATTCCTTTGCTTTATATTTTTCAATTCATTTTCCATATAGTAGCAAATTCTATTCATAGTGCCGTTTGTTTCTAAAAGAGGGTTCCTATAATCATAATATTTTTTTAATTCTTTGTATTCTTCTGTTTTTTTGAAATCTTCTGGCAATTCCTTATACTTGCAATTATATTTTGTTAAACAATATCTATCAAAATCAGCAATATGGTTTTTATATTCTTGATTATATTGTGGATATCTATGTCTCATAAAATATGTTCTTTTTTCAATTACAAGTTTATTATTAAAAAGTTTTAATTGTTTTTCTTCTTCAGAATCAGTTTCTTTTATTTTGTCAAAGGTAGTGAAATGTTTTGGGAATGGCTTTGTTTGAATTCCTTTTGCGTGGTCAATCTCGTGAGATTGATATTTGCAACATAATTTTAGCCTATTTTCAATCTCATTATACTCTTTAGAACCAGGTTCATACATAGTTTGCATTTCATATAGTGTAGTTGAGCAGTTAGTAATAAAACCAATTTTTGTATTGAAACCAAGAACATCTAAATTATATAAACTAGACAAATCAATATTAACTTTTTCTGCTTTTTTAGGCTGATATGCTACAGGAACGCCACCGTATCTGCATTTTAGATATGTTTTATCATTAGTTGTAAATAATGTATCACCATCTGCGTCACTACCAGCAAAAAGCATATTATCATAGCCCCAAACATTCAAAATAATTCCAGATTGTAAATATTTATACCAATAATTTACTTCTTCATTGTCTTTTAAATTAAGCAAATTTACTTCGCTTCTCCAAGTCATAGGGCTTCTTAAAGCACAAACTTGTTTTTCGCCTTTATCTAACCAATATTTTGAATAATGTTCAAACTCTTTTAATAAGCCTTTTACTTCTAAACCAAATATATGCTCACATAAAGCATATGGGTCCATAATTAAAAATTGGAAATTCCCATTAAAAATAAGTTTACCCATACAACTTTCTTTTTTTCTTTTCTCTAAAGAATGATAAATTCTATCAATAATATAGGAATCTCCTATTAATTCTGGGTTAATTATCAATGCTTTGATAAAACTGTCACCAATTTTATCAAAAATATTAATAGCACTATATTTTTTTACTAATTTACCAAATAAATACAATAAAGTTCGCTCGTAATCCTTGCAAGAAACACTTTTTATCCACTCAAGAGTATATGAACATAAGTTTTTTATATCTTCGTCATTACAATTTAAAACTTGTAAAAATTGATAATTTGACATCTTTACAAGGTCTTCATTCTTTGGAGAAACCTTAGATACACCCCATTTAAGTTCATTTTTCTCCATATTTTTATTAAATTGTTCGATAGATTCAAATGCTTTAGCATATTTGAACTGACTTTCTGTTAAAATAATGTCTAAATCGTCACAATTCCACTCTTTACCATAAATATCTATTATCTTTTTAGATTGTGCAACCTTTTCAGAGAAATCTTTAAAATCAAAAGTACATACAAGACCTTTTGTAAATGGTGCTCTACACACAAAAGCAGAAGGTAAATAATCAATTTCCAACTCATTAGCCCATATTTTTGCGAATTCTGGGCTTATAATTCCCATTCCATCCCATAAATTAAAAGTGAGTTCTTTATCTTGTCTTGAAATTATATCATCTTCGCCTTCTTCTTCAACCCAATCTACTGATTTTACCATTTTTATTTCTTTGTCTGGAACAACACAAAATCTTGGAGAAGAAACTCTATATGTTGCAGAGCCAGAAAGTGAAAAATAAGCATTATACTTTGCCCCTACTATAGGAATATCAGCACAACCATTTCTCAATATAGACACTAACTGGTTAAAAATCTTTTCATCACAATACATTGCTCTGTTAGTTCTTGCGTGGCCAGCACCACACATAAAACGAATATAATGAATTCCATTTACATAAAAACCATTCTTTCCAAGTTTAAGATAACTTTTATTTCTTTTAGTAGAAACACTTATTATTTCTGGTATAAAAAGCAATCTTCGAATTTCATTATTTATATCTTTAATTTTTCTCTTGTTTTCTGTAGAATTTCTTTTCTTTAAAATAATTTTCTTCTCTTCGGCAAGTTCTGCAAGCCTAAAATCAGAAAATGGGTGATTAGTTATTCTTCTAATCGCCCTTAAGCATTCATTATCACCAAGTGAAATAACTTCTTCTTTAAGTTCTGCTTCAAATGGAGTTGTTGTTATATTAAAATTACTATTTGAGATTCTCTCATAAGTAAATGCATATATCTTAAATTGTTGTAATTTTTTCACAAATTACCTCGCTAAAAATATATTTTTAAAGTTCTTCTATTTCAATATCATATTTTTCAGCCATAAGCCTCTTTTTTAACTTATAAACATCCGTTTTTACACCTTTTGAATCTGCTACGACAAGTTTACCTTTACAATTTATATAAGTAAAATCGGCTATGTATTTTATTGCTCTTCCATATTTCGACTTTTCTATAAGAACAAATGGGACTTGTCTTTTTAAATCAGTTATAATTCCTCTTCTTTCCAGAAAAAGAAGTTCTTGGTAATCATTTGCTTCTTTTTTGCTATCAAATTTTTCACCATCAACAACTGTTTTTTGGTTCTTATATTTATAATATTTACCAAACTCACGATAATACACTAATACCACACCTCAACTTTATCAGTAATAGTTTTATCGCTACAAACAAGTTTGTCTTTGTCGACTTTGCAAGAGTAAAATACATTTTCATACTTTAATAATACATTTTTATTGCATTCTTTGTCAAAGGCCTTTTTAAAAGTGTATTCACCTTTGACAATTTTTATTACCCCTCTATTTTCCATATTTCCATTTTCCTTTTCCATAATTCCTACTTTAACAAAAAAGTAGCCACTCAAACATTTAGGCTACTCATTAAAGCAAAGTTAAACACCTGGGCGGGGCAGATATACTGCCCCTAATAATCTATGCGGTGTTTTGCGGCACGGTTTTAGTTCATCAGCCCCACTTGAACGCAATAAGGATTAAAAAGAAATTTTATACAAAGGTAGGTATCTAAATTTCAAAAAAGTAGGTGCCCTTATTACATTATCTATTATAATCTATTAGGTGAAAGTGTCAAACAAAAATAACCAATTTTAATAAAAAT
>JAFWWV010000031.1 GCA_017523305.1 Clostridia bacterium | reverse complement strand
GTTTTGATAGTTCAGAATTGCCTATTATTACTATTTATGCTTTCTATATTCCAATATTTATTAACTGGATGAGAAAACAAAAAGAAGAAACTAAATTTAGAAGATTTGTTTTACCAATTATGGCAATTATTGCCTGTGTATTTATGGTTTTCTGCGCAATTATGGGGCATGGTGTTTTCCCATGTCAAGCAGCTGCTGAAAATGGAGAATTTTCATTCCCTGTATTGTTCTACTTAATAGTTTTTGCTGCAATTATGTGTTTAGGTTGGTTGTTAAACAGAAAAAACAAAAAATTACAACCACAAAAATCTTTACAAGCTAAAGAAGAAAACACCGAAGAACCTGGACCAGAAAATACTAAAACAGAAGAAATAGAAAAAACAGAAACTGAAGAAGAAAATAAAAAAGAACCTACTTCAACAAAACAAAAGAAAACTACAACCAACAAAAAGAAAAAAAAATAAAAAATAACAAAAAAGCCTAGTATTTTTTACTAGGCCTTTTTATTTAAAAAGTTATGCAAAAAAAAATTATTATGTTATAATCAAACTAATAACAAATAAAAAGGAGTTTTTATTACAAATGAAAAGAGGAATGTTTTTAGCAGGGGCAATTATTGCTTTAGTAACATGTTCAATATCTTTATTATCTTCAACTGTTACTTTCTTTTCGCTTATAGATTATTTTGATATTTTAAGTTCTGCTTATATTTTTGGTTTAATATTAGGAATTTCGCTTGAAGTTTTAGCTGTTATTTTTAATGCCGAATCTATTTCAGCATGGAAACTTTCAAAAACAAGGTTTAAAAAACAAAAAGGTTATGTTATAACTGCAATTGTTTTTAACTTTATTATTATTGGAATTTATTTTCTTTCATTCTTTACTTTAGAAACACTTGGTTCTACAATTTTACCTTTCTTAGCATTATTAACAGGAACAATTTTATTATTAGTTGATTTCTGTCGTGAAAAGAATAAAAAAGATCCAGAATGGGAATTAGAAAATGCTAAAACCGAAACTACTGCAAAACAAGAAACAGATATTACTATAGTTGAACAAAAAGCAAAACCAGTAGAACAAGAAGAAAAAATAGAAGAAAAACCAGAACCAAAAAAGGTAAAGAGTGGCGAATCTTTGTTAACTTTAGAAAGCAAATTAATTAAGTTAAACGAAATGAAAGAACAAGGTCTTATTGATCAAGATGAATATAACGAAATTAAAAAAAGTTATATTAAAGAAGAAATAAAAAAATAAATAAAATAAAAAGAAATGTCTAGTTTGGGCATTTCTTTTTTATAAATAATAAAATTAGTCGTTAATTTATATATATTTAGTAATAATATTCGTTTATTGTTAGGAAAATAAAAATTTAGGTGTTAAAATGTAGTTGTTGAAATATAAGCAAATTTAGGTTTAATTTAATAAAAATATCAAAATTTGCAAAAAAGGGGAGAAATAAAAAAATGAAAGTAAACAAAAAATATGAAGCGTTGTTTACACCTTGGAAGATAGGTAATGTAGAAATTAAAAACCGTATTGTTATGTGTCCTATGGGTGGTACATCTTTGTTTGGTTGGATGGGTCCACAAAAATTTAATAAAGACGCAGCTGATATGTTTTTAAACATTGCTAAAAACGGTTGTGGTTTAATT
>JAFWWV010000030.1 GCA_017523305.1 Clostridia bacterium | reverse complement strand
TGTTACTTAACAAAAAAGTATCTCAACCACACTTTATTGCTTATAAGTATGATGAAATACCAAATAAATATATTAAAAAATATAAACAGTTACCCCTTCTTGCTTGGCCAGTACCTAGTCAACAAGATTATATGAGAGTTGCAAAACACTGTGACAATATTATTTTTGAATATTTCGACCCAAAAATTTAAAATTAGTTTTTTTAAAATCACAAAAATATATAAAAATAAAAAGAACCCTTAAGTAATTTAAAGGTTCTTTTTTTTATTGGTTTTTAATGTTTTTTTTGTTTGTTTTTTAATTTTTTTATTTTTTTTACTCGTTATTTAAATGGTTTTTTGATTTTTTTAAACTGTTTTTTTTGCATAAAAAAAGTACGCCGATAAAAAGCGTACTTTTATATTTTAATTTTTCTTTTTAATTTAAAAAAATTAGTCGATATTAAAATTTTCTGTATATACAGCAAAGTATGATTGTGGGTGGTCACATACTGGGCATACGCCTGGAGCGTTTTCGCCTTCTACTCTATGGCCACAGTTACGGCATTCCCATACAACTTTTTTAGCTTTTGAGAAAACTTTGTTATCTTTTACATTTTTAAGAAGTGCTTTATATCTTTCTTCGTGGTTTCTTTCGATATTTGCAACTGCTTCAAATTGATAAGCAAGTCTTGCAAAACCTTCTTTTTTTGCTGTTTCAGCAAATTCTCTGTACATTTCTGTCCATTCATAGTTTTCGCCTTGAGCTGCTGCTAAAAGGTTTTCTTCAGTTGTACCAAGTTCACCAAGAGCTTTGAACCAAAGTTCTGCGTGTTCTTTTTCGTTTGCTGCTGTTTTTGTAAATACTTCTGCTATTTCTTCATAGCCTTCTTTTTTTGCTTTGCTTGCAAAATATGTATATTTGTTTCTTGCTTGGCTTTCACCAGCAAAAGCTGTCCATAAATTTTTTTCTGTTTGGCTACCTTTAAGTTCCATAATTTTATTTTCTCCTTTTGTTTAAACTTTTTATAAGTTTATTAAAATTATATTTTTTTTATGTTTTGTTGGCAAACATTTTTTTATGTTTTTATTTATTCTTTTCAAATTTTTTGCGTTTTAAGTCACGCTCTCTACCATTTTTGCTAGGTGTATAGTAAACCCTATCTTTTAAACTGTTAGGCAAATATTGTTGGCGAACATATCCACCATAGTTGTGTGGGTATTTATATCCACCTGTTCCATCGGCGTTTGTTGATGGGTGGTTTTTAAGGTTGTTTAAAATGGTATCGTCTTTTACATTTTCGGCGTCTTCTTGTGCTGCGTGCATAGCAAGATATACTGAGTTTGATTTTTCGGCTTCACAAGCGTAAACAATTGCGTGTGATAAATTTAACAAGCACTCTGGTTCGCCTAGGTTTTGGCAAGAATAAAGTGCACAGCAAGCAAGTAAAAGTGCGTTACTATCGGCCATACCAATATCTTCGCTACAATGAGCAATAAGGCGTCTGGCAATAATTTTTGGATCGCAACCTGCTTTGATTAATCGGTGTGCGTAATACAATGCTGCGTCGGTATCGCTACCCCTAATACTTTTACAAAAAGCGCTTAGAATATCGTAGTAAGAACTTTCGTCAATACTCATAGCTTTTTTGCCTATGCTTTGAGATGCAATTTCTTTTGTAATTGTAATAAATTTATCTTTGCCTAGGTTTGTTGTTTTAACTGCAAGTTCTAAACCGTTTAAGGCTTGACGGCAATCGCCACTGCTTGCCCAAGCAAAATATTCGTAAGCGTCGTCCATTACTTTTACAGGCATAGAACCTAAACCTTTTTCACTGTCACTTACTGCCCTTTTTAAAAGGCTAATAATATCGCTACTTTCTATTGGTTTAAACTCAAAAACTCGGCAACGAGAAACAATCGCCCTTGTCATAGAAGTATATGGGTTTTCGGTTGTAGAACCAATAAAGATAATGTGACCTTCTTCCATAGCCTGCAAAACGCAATCGCTTTGGGCTTTACTCCAGCGATGACATTCGTCTAGTAGCAAATAGGTGCGTTTGCCAAACAAATTGAAATCAGTTTTTGCTTGGTCGATAATTGCTTTTGCTTCACTTACCCCACTTGAAACAGCGTTTAACTTTTGCATAATTCCGTTGCAGGTGTTTGAAATTATATGAGCAAGAGTTGTTTTGCCTGTTCCTGGTGGACCGTAGAAAATACAACTACCAAGAACGCCTGCTTTAATTGCCCTATCTAACAAACTATTTTTTGCCACTATATGCTTTTGACCTACAAACTCTTCAAGTGTTGTAGGACGCATTTTTTCGCTAAGTGGTTTTTTATCTTGAAACTGTGAAAAATATTCCATTTGCGTTTTTCCCTGTTCTTTTTTTGTGTTTTTTTGTTTTTTTTTGTATTTTTAAAAAGTTTTGTTTCTTTTTGTTTTTATGGTTTTAATTTTTTTTAAATCTTGTTCTTTTTAAAACTGTGCGTTTTTTGTTTTTTCAACGCTTTTCTTTTTTTATTACGCTTTTTTATAGGTTAAAAGTTATGTAGTCTTCTTTTTTTTGTTCTGGGCTAACTGTACCCACTTTTGCAAAAGCCTTTCTGCCTGAACTATTTTTTTTGTTAACATCTAAAGTTAACTGTTGCATATTTGTTTTTTCTTGCATCATTTGTTTAAAGTCAAGCAATAATCTTGAAGCCATACCTTGCCCACGAAGGTCTGGGTTAACGCCCATAATTTCTATGTGGGTGTGTTGCTCAGTTGGATTTGTGTAAGAAATAAAACCTGCAAGAGTGTTTTGGTCAAAAGCAAGCAAACAAGAAACATCTGGCATTTCGTCATTTACAAATTGTAAATAATCGCCCAAACCTGTTCCCCTTGAAACAACAAAATCGTTAAGACCATCATAGCCCAAACTATTTTCCTTTTGTTGCCAAGTGTTAAGTTCAGCCGAATACGAATTATCAAAGTTTTCAAATGTTAAAGGTGGTAAAGTTTCCATACAAACATTTTAACATATTTATATAAAAAATCAAGATTTGTAAAGGTTTAAATGTAGTTTAAAAAAATAAAAAAAGGTCCTTTATAATTTTGTAAAAGAACCTTTAAAAATATAAATAAAAAATTGAAAATAAAAAGAACACATTTTTTAAAAGAAATATTAAAAAACCAAACTTATATCTTTTTTGTTTTGAACCATACTATAACTTAGCATTTTTAAGTTAGAAAATTTAATGTTGTTAATTTCTACTTCTAAAGGGTTGAAGGTGTTAGAAATTTTTAAATTGAAAAAATCATTTTCGGTTTGACAAACAACCACGCTGTTGTTTTGAATTAAAGATTTATCTTGGTTTAAATAAACTCCACTGCTACTTTGCCAAATACCTAAGTAGAAATAAAGCAAATTGAAATAAGTTTTAAACAAGTTGTTTTTTATTAAAAAGAACAAATTAAAGTTACAGTTTTTTAAAATTTTTTGGAATAAAGATTTATCTATATTTGCCCTATCAAAAGTTTTATTTTGCAAAGAAAAAAAGTCGGGCGTTACACAATTATTTGTTATAGTTTGCTCGATTATTTTTTGTGGTAGAAATTCGTTTAACAAATAGTTTAAAGTTTTGTTTGGACTTAACACTTTTGTTAACTTTAACCCCGAATAATTTTTCCAGTTGTTTTCAAAACTTTTATCAAGGTTTAATAAAAACTCTTTTGAAAAATATTCCCCCGTTTTACTTAAAGCAAAATAAAAGTTGATGGTTTCGAACGGTTTTAGTTTTATATTTTTACTAGATAGCAAATAATCTTCGGCTAGTTTTTGGGTTTTAAAATTACCTATTAAATTAATAGATTTTTCTTCGTCAAAATTATTAATCACGCAAGTTTTATAACTACTTTGCTTTACTGTGTAAAAGGTGTTTTTAAATGTTTTTGTATTTAATTTTATGCCAAAACACACTTTGTAAGTTTGCATAGTACTTGTAAAATTTTTAATTGTTAATTTAAAATATTGCGTATTATTTTTGTAATTAAATGTTTTATTTAATATTGCATTAAAATTATTTTTTTCTAAAAAACTTGATTCATAATAATTAGAATATTTAAAAGACTCAAAATAATATTTGTCAGTATTTTTTTGCATTATATTATTTTTTTTATTTACATCTAAATTATTTAAAATACTTAATAATTTATAATCAATTTCGCAACAATTATAAAGCCTAGTTTTAACAAAATTAAATTTAAAATGTTTAATTAATTTTTGTAAAGGTTTATAGTTTTTAGGGTTGTTGTAAAACACTAAAAAGTTAAAAGAAATATTTTTATCGTCTACCCTTTTTATAATTTTAAGTGTGTTATAAAACTCTTGAAGTTTTGGGTAGTTTTTAACATCAAAATAAAACTCGTATTTAAAAACGGGTAAAGTTAAATCTAACCCTGAATTAAAAAAAAGAGTTTTACTATCATTAAAAATTTTTTCGTTTTCAAAAACAAAAAGTCCACTAGAAAGGTTTTTAAAAAAATTAAAACTGGCGCTATTATTTGAAGTAAATAAAAAACCATTAAAAAGTCTTAAACCTTTTAATCT
>JAFWWV010000029.1 GCA_017523305.1 Clostridia bacterium | reverse complement strand
TAAAATAGTTTAAGTATTTTTTTATAGAAAAATTAATCTACAAATACGTGTAAGTACTATATTTTATTTTTATTAAAAATTAATAAATTATATTTATATAATATTATATATTATTATAAAATAAATATGTGCAAAAAAACCATATAAACAAAAACACTTCTATGCTATAATTTTAATATAGAGGGGATTTTTTTATGGCAAACTTAACAGAAAGACAAATATGGGAAGTTATAAGGTCTTTGGTTTCTGCTAAAAACCAAGAAATTAAAAGAACATATAGTGCTTCAGTATATTCAAGGGTTTATAACAATCCAAACAACCGCGGTTTGAGTCAAGATTTTAAAAGACAAAAAGCAAATAATATTATTAACCAAGGTATGAGAGATATTAATGTTGGTATTGGAAGAAAACTTCACGAAAGAGATATTGAAGGATATGGAATTTATAAAGACTTAGTATTTCAAGGTAAAAAGTGGCATGATTATTTATCTAGCAATGATCTTTTTCAACTTTTTGTTTTACAAAACAATTTACTTCAAGAAGTTAATAAACTAGATGTTATTCACGCTGAAGATGTTGTTAAAGCAGCAATATCTGTTCCAACCCACTTACAGTTTCCTGGTATAATTGAATATAGTGGTAAACCTTCAAGGGTAAAAGAAGATAAACAAAAGATTGATGTTAAAAATCCTGAAAACATTGACCAAGCCTTGTTAGTTCTTTCCGAAAGAGCACATAACGCATATAGAAGTTTTACTCGTAGATCATGCAGAGAATTTACTGCCGAAGATTTAGAGTATTTTAACTTTGGTGAATATTCAGGTAGTGTTGCTAAAGCGTTTTTAAAATCAAAAGAAGCAGTTCAACTTGAAATACCTGGAATGGAAGAATATGATTTTCAAGATATAAATCCTGAAGATTTATTTACCGAAAAAATGGTCGGTTTTGATGAGCAAGGAACTCCAGTTTTTGAAAGAAGAGATGTTTTTGGAAATGTAGATTATTTTACTCATTTACACGGAACTTTTGAAGGTCAATTGTTCGGTAGAGATGAAGAAGATAGAGAAATTTATTTAGGTGAAGTTGGTGGGCAAGAAACTACCCCGACTGACCAATCTGTTTTAGATACTGATCCAAATAAAAATCCACAAATCCCTTTATTTAAGCAAGATGTAGAGCAATAAATATTATACTTTTTAGTCGGTATATAATTTTTATTAACTATATTATTATTTAATTAATTATATTAATTAAGGGCGTAAAAATTTAATTGTACAACTCGCCCAACAAAATAAAAAATTTTTTGATTGACAAGTCGCCAAAAATAACTTAAACTACCAAGGCAAGTTTAATATTGGCGGCTTTTATTTTTCTCGACTCGATAATCATAATCTTGGACAGACTTGCTAGTTAAATACATTGATTATTTACTATTATAATTTATATAGGAGGATGTTATGGAAAAGGGAACTTATCAACCAAACAAAAAGAGAAGAATTAAAGTTCATGGCTTTAGAAAAAGAATGGCTACTAAAAACGGTAAAAAAGTTTTACAAAGAAGAAGAAACCGTGGCAGAAAAAAATTATCTGCATAATTAATTAAAAAAAGACATAGAAAAATGTTAGCAAAAAAAAATAGATTAAGAAAAAAGAAAGAGTTTAATTTTATTTATAAAAAAGGCGAAGTTTTTTACTCAAAATTTTTAGCTTTATATATTTCAAAAACAAAACTTACTGACAAAAAAATTGGCTTTAGTGTAAGCAATAAAGTTGGTAATAGTGTTGTAAGACACAAAGTTAAAAGAAAGTTAAGTGAAATTGTAAGAAAGAATATTTCTTGCTTGCCTTTAAATAATTATATTTTTGTTGCAAAGCAAGGCAGTGAAAATTTATCAAGCCAAGAGTTGCAAGATAATTTTTTTTATTTATTAAAAAAAGCAAAAATAGTTGCTTAAATTTTTAAATGAAAAAATTTTTTAATATTTTTTTGAAAGTTTTGCTCTTTCCTTTCACAATTATAATATATATATTAATTTATTTTTATAAGTATTGCATTTCACCATTACTACCAAACGTTTGCAAGTTTACACCTACTTGTTCTACATATTTTTTACTTGCAGTTAAAGATTATGGAGTTATAAAAGGCAGTTTTTTAGGTGTTAAAAGACTTCTTAGGTGTAACCCTTGGTCTAAAGGTGGTTTGGACCCACTAAAACCAAATATTAAAGGAAAAATTAAATGGATCTTATAAACTTATTGGGCGCTGTTTGGCCAGAAGGTAACTTTTGGGCAAGCCTCATAAAGTTTTTTGATGTGGGCAATTATGCTTGGACTATTATTTTGTTTACTCTTGTATTAAAACTAGTGTTATCACCACTTGATTTTTTACAAAGATACTACACAAATAAGACAACAAGAATGCAAGCAAAAATTCAACCAGAAATGGAAAAATTAAAAAAGAGATATGGTCAAAACCAAACTCTTTTATATCAAAAACAAAACGAGTTATATAAAAAAAATAATATTAGTATGAAAGGTAGCTGTATTGTTATGCTTGTTTATATGGCAGTAACTCTTACAGTCTTTTTAACTTTCTATAGTTCATTACAAACAATTTCTGGTGCAAATATCAAAAACCAATATGAGCAACTTGAAAGTACTTATACAAACAGTTATGAAGTAAATTACTATAATTATATTGGCGTTAATTTAGATGATTTTAATAATCTTCAAACTAAACAAGAAAAAGATGAATATCTTCAAAATAAAAAAGATGAAAAAATTCAAAGTATTATTAATGAAAATTTAACACCAATAACAAATGATGAAGCAGAAGCAATATTTAATGACCAAAAGGCAGTAATTATTGAAGATGCTCAAATTGAAGTAGCTAATAAATATATTGAAATTAAAGACAGTTGGCTTTGGATTAAAAACGTTTGGCGTGCAGACAATGCAACAATATCTGAAATTCCTACTTATGACGATTACAAAGCTTTAACTGGTGAAACTAGTGTTTCAAAAACACAATATAACCTTGTAATGGCTAAACTTTTAAATAATTATAAAAATACAAACCAAATCAACGGTTATTATATTTTAAGTGTTATTGTAGTTGCAGTATCATTTTTATCTCAATGGTTGACAAGAAAATTGTCTACACCAAAAACTAAAGATGGTATTAAAATTCAACAACCTGGAATGTCAAAAATATTAATGTTTTTAATGCCTGTTATGATGTTAATGTTTACATTAAGTTCAAGTGCTATTTTTGCAATGTACATTATTGTAAACACTCTTGGAACAACATTGCTTACACCTATCACAACTTTCACATCAAACAAAATTGCTGATAAAGTTGAAGCAAAACAAGAAAAGAAACGTAAAGAAGCATTAAAAGTAGATTATAGGAGATAACTTCTTGTTTAAAAAAAAAGAAGGGTTAAAAAATATGAAAAAAATACAAATCACAGCAAAAAATGTTCAAAAGGCTATTGAACAAGGTCTTAAAGAACTTAATGCAACACAAGATGAAGTAGATATTAAAATTCTTGATGAAGGTGGTTTTTTCAAAAAAGCAAAAGTTGAACTTATTTTAGATAAAGAAGTTGAAGAAAAACAAGCTAAAGAAGAAAAAGCTAAAGCCGAAAAAGAACAAAAAGAAACTGAAGTTAAAACTAAAGAAACTAAAGATAAAAAAGAAAAAGCAAAAAAAGAAGAAAAGATTGAAGAAAAAACTGAAGAAAAACCAGTTAAAACAAAAAAAGAAGAACAACCAGAAGATATGATTGCTTATGGAACAAAATTCTTATTAGGTCTTTTTGAAAAAATGAATGTAGAAGCTGAAGTTAGTGCTTTTGAAACAAGCGAAAGTATTACATTTAATGCTTCAGGAGAAAAAGTTAGTTCTTTAATTGGAAAGCGTGGCGAAACATTAAACGCAATTCAAGATGTTTTAGCAAATGTTATGAAAAATGCTAATTTTAGAAGTAAGAAATTTTATTTTGATGTTGAAAATTATAAAAACAGAAGAGAAATGTCTTTAATAAACTTAGCAGATAGAATGGCAAAGAAAGCTTTAAAAATTGAAAAACCAATTAAGTTAGAAAGAATGAACGCTTATGAAAGAAAAATTATTCATACAGCACTTCAAAGTTGCGAAGGAATAACAACTCACAGTGAAGGTGAAGAACCAAACAGATATTTAGTTATTGTTCCTGTAAAAAAAGAAGATAAATAATAAAATTAAAATAAAAAAGAAGTTTAAAATAAAAAATAAACTTCTTTTTTTTATTCTTAAAAAAAACAAAAAATTGTTACAAAGTAACAAAATTAAAAACTTAAAAAAAATATAGTGAAAAAATAAACATAGTGTGATATAATTTGCTGTATGATTGAAGACACTATAATTGCACAAGCCACTACCCCAGGTAAAAGTGGTATAAGTATTGTTAGAATAAGTGGTAAAAAAAGTTTGGAAATTGCCAAACAAATTTTTTCACGCTTTAAAAACGATGTAGTGCCAAATTATATGTACTTAGGAAAAATAAACTTAGGAGAAATAGAAGATAAAGGTTTTGGTGTTTATTTTAAAGAACCAAATTCTTTTACAGGCGAAGATGTTGTTGAGTTTCAATGTCACGGTGGTTTTTTAGTTGCTCAAAAAATTATTGAACAATGTTTAAAATTTGGAGCAAGACTTGCAACTCCTGGTGAATTTTCAAAAAGAGCTTTTTTAAATGGAAAAATGTCTTTAGATCAAGCTGAAGGTGTTGTTGATACAATTAATGCAGAAACTGATTCTCAACTTAAAGCAAGTAATGATATAACAAACGGTGCTTTATTTAAATTAGTTGTAAATCAACAAAATGTTTTAACTGATATTTTATCTGAAATTGAAGTTAACTTAGATTATCCTGAGCACGATATTGAATATGAAACTAAAGAGAGTATAAAAAAGAGATTAGAAGTAATTTTAGAAGAAATACAATCTTTAATTGCAACTGAACAAAAAGGTAAACTAATAAGAAAGGGTGTTAACGTTGCTATTGTTGGAAAAACCAACGTTGGTAAAAGTAGTTTATTAAATGCCCTACTTAATTATGAACAAGCTATAGTTACAGATATTGAAGGAACAACCAGAGATATTGTTACAGGTTCTTTAGAATACAAAGGTTTTATATTTAACTTTTTTGATACTGCTGGTATTAGACAAACTACTGACCAAATAGAAAATATTGGTATTGAAAAAGCAAAAAAAGCTTTAGAAACTTGTGATATTGTTTTATTAGTTCTTGATGCTTCAAGAGAACTTGATGAACAAGATAAAGAAAATATTGATTTAATAAAACAAAAGAAAAGCATAGTAGTTTTAAATAAATGTGATTTACCTTCAAAATTTGCATATACCGATAAATGCATTAAAGTAAGTGCTAAAAACAGAGTAAACACTGAAAACTTAAAACAACAATTATACGATTTGGCTTTAAGTGGCTGTAATGCAAATAGTCAAATAGTTTTAACAAATGCAAGACATATTGAAGTTTTAAAAGAAACAAGAGATATGTTATTAAGTACAATTCAATCAGTGATAGATTTACCACTTGATTGTTCTGCGCTTGATGTAAAAACAATTTGGGAAAAACTGGGTGAAATTACAGGCAACACTGCCAGCGAAGATATTATTGATAAAATATTTTCTAAATTCTGTTTAGGAAAATAATTTTTACAAAAGGAGAAGAATAAAGTGATATATTTTGTAAGACATGGCGAAACTGATTTTAATTTATTTAGTGTTAGTCAAGGACAATTAGATACATCTTTAAATAAAACAGGTTTAAAACAAGCTGAACAGCTTGCTGAAAAGTTAAGAAACTTTAAATTTGATGTAGTTATATCTTCTTCTCTTACCCGTTGTACACAAACTGCAGAAATAATTTTGAAATATCATCCAAACCAACTTGTTACCGATCCAAGATTAATGGAAGTTTCAAAAGGAAATTTGCAAGGAACAAGAAATTCTCAAGAAGTTTATAATCAATTCTTTGCTGACCCACATAAATTTGGTGGCGAAACTGAAGAAGATGTTTTTTTAAGAGTTTCAAGTTTTTTAAAAGATTTAGAAAAATATAAAGGAAAAAATATTTTGGTTGTTAGCCATGGTGGTATTTTTAAATATCTATCTTTCTGTTTGCAAGGAAAGGATATTAAAAAAGATAAATTAACCATTATGGATATGGAAAATTGCCAAGTAGAAGAATTTCAATTTTAAAAGAAGTAAGGAAAAATGGAAGAAAGATACGATGCTATTGTAGTAGGTAGTGGCCACGCAGGTTGTGAGGCCGCTTTGGCTTTAGCCAGGCTTAATAATAAAACACTCTTAACAACGCTAAATTTAGATAGCATTGCTTTTTTAGCATGCAATCCTTCAATTGGTGGAACAGCAAAAGGTCAACTTGCAACAGAAATTGATGCTCTTGGTGGTGAAATGGGTGTTAATGCTGATAAAAACATTTTACAATTAAGAATGCTTAATAGGGGTAAAGGTGTTGCTGTTCATAGTTTACGTGCTCAAGTTGATAAACACTCATACCACTCAACCATGAAACAAGTTTTAGAAAGCCAAGAAAATTTAACAATTAAACAATGTGAAGTTGTGGAAATCTTAACCGAAGGAAATAAAACAATAGGTGTAAAAACTGCTTTTGGTGAAACTGTTTATGCAGATGCTGTTGTTTTATGTACTGGTGTTTATTTAGAAAGCAGAATTATTATTGGTGAATATACAAATAATCAAGGTCCAAACGGATTTACAAATTCACACGGACTTTCAAAGAGTTTAGAAAACCTAGGTTTTGAAATTTTAAGATTTAAAACAGGTACACCTGCAAGAGTTTTAAATACTTCAATTGATTATTCAAAGTTTGAAGTTCAACCAGGTGATGAAAATATTCAAACATTTTCATATTTAACAAAAAAACAACCTAAAAACACTTGTGTTTGTTACTTAGGTTATACTAACGAAAAAACTCACGAAATTATTAGAAATAATATTTCTCGTGCACCAATGTTTTCTGGAACAATTAAAGGAGTGGGTCCAAGATACTGCCCTTCTATGGAAGATAAAGTTGTAAGATTTTCTGATAAATCAAGACATCAAATTTTCTTGGAACCAGAAGACAGTGTTGGTAACGAAATTTATGTTCAAGGTTTTTCTTCTTCAATGCCTGTAGATGTTCAAGAAGAAATGTATAAAAGTGTTGAAGGTTTTGAAAATGTTCAAATTTTAAGAAATGCTTATGCTATTGAATATGACTGTATTAATTCATTAGACTTGTTACCTACTTTGGAATCTAAAAAAATAAAAGGTTTATTTTTTGCAGGTCAAATTAACGGTACTAGTGGATATGAAGAAGCTGGTGCACAAGGTATAATTGCAGGTATTAATGCAAGTAACTATTTACAAAATAAAGAACCTTTAATTTTAAGAAGAGACCAAGGTTATATTGGTGTTTTGATTGATGACCTTGTTACAAAAGGAACAAACGAGCCTTACAGAATGATGACAAGTCGTGCTGAATATCGTTTGTTGTTAAGACAAGATAATGCAGATATAAGACTTACACCAATTGGTATTAAAGTTGGTTTAGTTAGTGAAGAACGTAAAAAACTTTTTGAAAAGAAATTAAAACAAATCGAAAAAGTTAAAAAAGAAATTTCTCAAAGTATGGATTCTAAAAAAGTAAGAGCCTTCTTTGAAAAGAACGAAGAAAACTTCACTAATACTTCTTGTGTAGTAAAAGAAATGTTAAAACGTACCAATATTACAATTGAAAAAGTTAAAGAAGAATTTGGGTTGTTTAAAAATATTCCCGAAAACGTTTTGAAATATGTAGAAACTGAAGTAAAGTATGAAGGATATTTAAAAAGACAAAATATTTTAATTGAACAAATGAAAAAAAATGAAGATATTAAACTTGATGCAGAGTTTGATTATTCAACAATTAAAGGTTTAAGATTAGAAGCTCAACAAAAATTAAATAAATTTAAACCACTTTCACTTGGCCAAGCTAGCAGAATAAGTGGCGTAAGCCCTGCAGATATTTCTGTTTTAACTGTTTTTTTGTCTATGAGAAAAAAACAAGAAGAAAATAAAAATTAAAAATTGCTGTAACTAAAAAAAACAAATTAAAAGGAGTAAAAAATGAAAGAACAATTTTGTAGTGAAATTAAAAATGTTTTTAATAAACACAATATTAATTTAACTGAAAAACAAGTTGAAGATTTTTACAAATATTATTCCCTTTTAATTGAATGGAATCAAAAGTTTAATTTAACTGCTATAACCGAACAAAGCGAAGTTATTGTAAAACACTTTTTAGATAGTGTTATTTGCTATAACCTTTTGCCAGAAAATGCAAAAATAATAGATGTTGGTGCTGGAGCTGGTTTTCCTAGTTTTCCACTAAAAATATTAAGACCAGATTTAAAAATTACTTTAATTGATAGTGTTAATAAAAAAGTAACTTTTCAACAAGAAGTTATAAAACAATTAAATTTTGCAAACACTGAAGCAATTCATACAAGGGCTGAAGACTTAGCAAAAAATATTAAGTATCGCGAAACTTTTGATGCCTGTGTTTCGAGAGCTGTTGCACAATTAAATACTTTAGTTGAATATTCTCTACCATTTATAAAAGTTGGTGGAAAAATGTTTGCTTATAAAGCAAATGAAATTGAAGAAGAATTAAACAATTCCACAAAAGCAATTTCTATTTTAGGTGGAAGTGTAAAAGAAAAAATTACTTTTAATGTGGATAATGTGGATAGAAAAATTATTGTAATTAATAAAGTTTCTAATACTCCAAATAAATATCCACGACCAGGCAATAAACCAAGGCTTATGCCTTTATAAAAAAAAGAAGTAAAAATTTACTTCTTTTTTTGTTAAAAAATATGTTTGTTAAAATCGCTAAAAATATAAATAAATGCGTAAAAATTCAATTTAATATTTACAAATTATACCAAATAAAATATACTATTTATGTGGTGGAACTATAAATAATAAATTACTAAAATTAATTAGTAATTTATTGTTTTTTTTGTTATAATCTAGTTATAAAGGTGACGTATGGGAAAAATAGTTTCTTTTGCAAATCAAAAAGGTGGCGTAGGAAAAACAACCACATGTATAAACTTAGCAGCATACCTTGCTGTAATGGAAAAAAAAGTTTTAGTTATTGATATGGACCCACAAGGAAATGCTACTAGCGGCTTGGGTGTTGAAAAAAGTCAAGAAACTACAACTCTTTATGATGCTATCGATGGCTCAGCAACTATTACAGAAGTTATTAAAAAAACTGCAATTAAAAATTTAGATATGATACCTGCTACAGTTGATTTGGCTGGTGCAGAAATAGAACTTGTTCATATGAACAACAGAGAAAAGATTGTAAAAAATCTTTTGTATCAAGTAAAAGATAAATACGACTATCTTCTTATTGATTGCCCACCATCACTTGGCTTACTAACAGTTAATGCACTAACTGCATCTGATTCTGTTGCTATTCCTATTCAATGCGAGTTTTTTGCTTTGGAAGGTTTAAGCCAACTTATGAACACAATCAAACTTGTTAAAAAACATTTAAATCCTGAAATTGATATTGAAGGTGTTATTTTAACAATGAAAGATAATCGTTCAAACCTTATTATGCAAGTATCACAAGAAATTCAAAGATTCTTTGGACCTAAAGTATATAAAACAGCAATACCTAGAAGTATTAGATTGGCTGAAGCTCCAAGCCATGGTCAACCAATTATTATGTATGAAGCAAAAAGTAAAGGTGGCGTTGCATACTACGAATTAGCCGAAGAGTTTTTAAAGAGAAATAAAGATAGTTATAAAAAAATAACTAAATTTATAAAATAATTTAAGTATTTATAAAAGTTATCAACAAGAGGTGGATAAATGAAAAAAGGTTTAGGTAGAGGTTTAGACGCTTTGTTCTCTATTTATCAAGATGACGATAGCGTTGAAGTAAAACCAAAACAAACAGTTAAACAAGAAGTAGAAGTTGAACCTGTTGAAAATAAGGTTACAGTTTCCCAACCTACAAATCAAGATGGTGTAGTTGAACTTAGTTTAAAACAAGTTGATCCTAACAAGGGACAACCAAGAAAGATTTTTGAACCAAACGCTTTAAAGGAATTGGCAGAGTCAATTAAACAACATGGTGTTATTCAACCTATCATTGTAAACGATGAAGGTAATGGTAGATATACAATTATTGCTGGTGAAAGAAGATTCCGCGCTTCCCTAGTTGCTGGCAAAACAACAATACCTGCTATTATTAGAAACTATACAAAAAAACAAGTTAAAGAAGTTGCTTTAATTGAAAACTTACAAAGAGAAGATTTAAATCCTATTGAAGCTGCAAAAGCAATTAAAGAGTTGATGGATGAATATAACTTCACACAAGAAACCGTTGCTGATAGAATCGGCAAAAGCCGCCCACTTGTTGCAAATACTTTAAGACTTTTAACTTTAACTCCTGAAGTTATTGTTATGATTGAAAAAGGACAAATCTCAGCAGGTCACGGAAAATGTTTAGTTCCTATTGTTGATCCTAAAACACAAATAGAAATAGCAAAGACTGTTGCAGAAAACAAACTCACTGTTAGAGATTTAGAAAATTATATAAAAAACTATTCTTCTCGTAAAACAGAAACAACCGTTAAAAAAGAAAAACCTATGCAAAGTCTTGAGCTTAAAGAATTTGGTCATAGAATGGCTAGGTTATTTAAAACAAAAGTTGTTATTCACGGAGATGACAAAAAAGGCAAGATTACTATTGATTACTATAATCCAGATGATTTAGATAGAATAGTTACTTTTATTAATACTTTAGAAAGAAAATAAAAATTTAAAGAATGTTCCACGTGGAACATTCTTTTTTATTTAGTCTATTTGTTTAAATGTAAAACGCAATAATGTTTCACGTGAAACAATTGTTATCAAAAAAATAATTATTAGATCTATTTATAACATAAATACTTTTAAATGTTCCACGTGAAACAATTCGAATACAAACATTTATATTGTTACAGCTACAAACAAATAAATAGAATAATTTTAAAGACAACTTGTATTTTAACATAAAAACAATTATTTTTAATTAAACATATTGCTTTTTAGTGTGTTTTGTTAAAAAACAAACAAGTTGTCTTTATTTTAACAAATAAAACAAATAAAATAATTAATGTTTCACGTGGAACAATCAAAATAATATGTAAAACATAAAATATACAAAAACAATAATAATATATAATAAAAGAGATAAAAATAAATAAAACAAACGAAATTGCCAAATAAACTTATTAATTAGTTAAATAAGTTTGTAGAAAGAAATAATAATTAAAACAAAT
>JAFWWV010000003.1 GCA_017523305.1 Clostridia bacterium | reverse complement strand
GTTTTAACGATACAGTTTTAAAATTTTACGAAAAAATCGGCTTTGAAAATTACAGAAAATATTTAAGAAAAAACATTTAAAAATGCTTTATTTTAGCGACTTTTACTAAAATATAATAAAAAAAATATACATATTAAAAAGAATTATTTAGTAAAAATCAAAATGGTTAAAAAAAAAACTCTATCAATTTGATAGAGTTTTTTTATTGTAAAAATTTTTATTAATCCCAGAATTTAATCCATTCCCAAATTTTTGAAAAATTAATTTTTTCCCAGAATTTTAATTCATTTGCATTTTCTTTAAAAATAGCAATATATTTTGTTACAACAACAAAGCCTAAAGCACCAAAAATTAAAGCACTAAAAATATCAAATATTTTATATGATCTTTTTTTCTTACCTTCAAGTTCGTTTGCATTTCCGTTTTCGTTTTGCAACATACCTTCAAGTTTTTTTGAATCATCTTCTACTTCATTTTTAGGTTCTTCTTCATTACTTGCTGTTAAGTTAGTTTGTTCTTCACTTGGTTGTTCTTCTGTTTGTAAAGTTTCTTCAACATTCTCTGTTTGAAGAGTTTGTACAGGTTCAGTTTCGCTAGTTTCTACTTTAGCTTCTACTGTTTGTGGTTGAACTGGTTGAGTAGACTCTTTTAAAACTTCTGTTTGATTTATAGGAGTATTAACTTCTTCAACCTTTACTTCTTCGACAGCAGTTTGAACATTTTCTACTTGTTGTGGTTGAGCAGTTTCAGTTTGAACTGTAATTGAATTTGTTTGTTCTGCAACAGCTTTTACTTGTGTTGGAATTATAGTTTCTTTTGGTTGTGGTTGATTTTGAGTTTCAATACTTGTTTGTACCGTATTAGCAACATTTTCACCATTATTTGCGCTTAAACCTACGTTTTTAGGCTCATTTTGGGCCATATTTTCAACGTTTGGTTTGTTTTCTACAATTTGTTCACCTGTAACATTTGCTTCTACAACAGGCTTATTTTGAGTGCTTAAATTTTGAGAAACTGGTGTTTCTGCTGTAAGTTTAATTTCTTCACTTTCTTGAGATTCTGCAGCAATTTCCATTGTTGCATCAACAATACTAAAGTTTTCTAAGTTATTTACTTTCCCAACTTTTTGCAATGCTTTAGTTATTGTTTCCCACTCATTTTTATTAATTGCATCTTTAAAACCAAAACCAGCATCTTTTGAAGACTTACTTTCTTTTTGTTCGGCTGCCCTTAATGAAGCTAAACCTTCGCTATTTAATTCTTCTGTTGAACCTTTATCTTTACTTCCTGATTTTTCTTTTTTATCTTTAGATTTTTTAGAAATAAATTTTGCTGTATCTACAACAGATGATTTTAATGTTGATAAAACTGCTGTTACGCAACACATAATTAAAAACTCTGCGCAACCTAAACCTATACCAAAAGACAAAATTAATGCAAGTAGGCCCCATAGATAGTTATCAGCAAATAAACCAAAGGCCCATTTTTCAAGGAACAAAGTACCTACGGTAAAGCCTACCCCTACTAGCAACATTATTATACGAGAAACAATTCCATGTTTGTTATAAAAAGTAAATATTCTTCCAAATTTTTCTGGAATGCTAAATAATTTTTTTAATAAACCCATTTAAAAACTTTTCCTATTTAATATCTAATTAATAATTGCAGTATAACACAATTTAAAAATATCTTCCTAATCAAATTTTAAAATTTTTATATGTTTGAACAAATAATTTAAATAATCTAATATCTTTTTTTTGTTTTTATGTTATAATCAGCCTATAATAAAAAAAAGGATATTACTTTTATGACAGAAAAAGAACTTGCAGATATAATTATTAAAAATGCTTTTTATTACTATAACGCACAAAATACAAGTTTCCCTTCCCTTGTAATTGATAAAAACGATTATAGTGACTTTAATATTGATAAACTTAAAAAAGAGTTAAATACTCAAGATTTTGATATTATAGATGGAACCCTTGCTCCAGAACCATTTGCTCAAATGGAAGAAGATTTTAAAGCAAAAAAATGGTTTATTTATCAACCACCAAAAGATAAAAAATAAAAGAGTTAGTTTTTTTACTACTCTTTTTTTTATTAAAAAATGTATATTTTTATGACTAAAAACCTTTTAGTAAACACCTAAAAAACAGCATTGACCCTTTTTACTTGCTCAAAAACATAATTTTTGTTAATATATTTTAAATTAAAAGGAACTTTTTATGAGTGAAGAACAAGATTTAATTTCAGTTATTGT
>JAFWWV010000203.1 GCA_017523305.1 Clostridia bacterium | reverse complement strand
TCCTCCGAAACCTCCACCGAAGCCATTGTTGCCGAAACCGCCCCAGCCAAAAATTAAAAGTATGATAATCCACCAACTCCAGTCTCCACCGAAGATTCCATTACCATAGCCATTGTTTGAGTCACGGCCAACAGCATAGCCAGTAGCAAAACTATCGTCTTGATACATAATTGTGTTCCTCCTATAAAAATAAAAGTAATAAAATGATTATATATATCTACACAACATTCATTTTTTAGTGCACATCAAAATTATTGTTGGAGATACCAAAGAAAATTATTTAAGACCCATTCTTCGTGCTAAATCTTCAACTTGTTTAGGGTCAATTCCTTTTTGCCTTGCTAATTGCATTGCAAAATCTCTTGGGTTTTGGCCTTTTGCCATATTTTGAATCTGTGTCATAACCTTACTTGTATTAGGGTTTCTTTCCATAAGCATTTGCATTGCTTGTTGCGGATTCCCACCAGAATTCATAAATTCCATCATCATTTGTAAAGGATTTTGTTGTTGTCTTCTCATTTAATTCTCCTTAATAGAAGGGTCAACACTTGCAATGCCTTCTTCAATAGCCTTCTTAATATTTATTGATTTCTTAATTTCAAATAATTGATTATTTATTGTATCTCCGAATTTTTTTAAGGCTTCGTTCATTTTGTCTATTGTTACAAAGTCTTTTATTTGTTCTTCTTTTATAAAACCAGTTAAATCAATTTTTGGTTGACTTCCATTAGATTTTAATTCTGAAAGTTTAGATTCATCTAATTCTTCATATTTAAAATTCCTGGTGCTTGATTGACCTAACCCGTCAGCACTTTTTAAATAAGCAATTTTATTCGCTTTATCAATTAATAAAGCATTTGTATTTGGAAAAACTATGTGTGCTTTTGCTTCTTCACTCGTTACGAATTTGACATCTAAAACTGGTGTTTCATATTGATTTTGGAATTGTTGTTGTCTAATCATATGTTGTTGCTGTAAATTATTTTGATATTGTGGATAAACACTACTATTGTATTGTGGATATAAACTGTTATTTCCTAAAAATGGGTTTATATTATTGAATGCCATCTTTTTTGTCCTCCCTTATTTTTTGAACTAAAATTTTCTTTAAAATAAAAATTATTGTGTCATTTTTACTAATTATGCTTTCTAAAAGCGAGTTGGTTTTTTCCAACTGTTCAACTATTCATTTATCTTTCATAAAATATTCTCCCCTTGTTGAATTTATTGAAGTCACAAGAAGAGACCTAAAAGATTTAGGGGGTCAGTCCCTTCCAGTGACATTACAATTTTATTACTGAAAATTGATATTCGCTATGGACAGGAAATGGACAAAAAAAGAGAGGAACCCTAAAAAATAGGATTCCTCTCTAAAAATTTAAGATTTTTTCTCAAATTTACGAAGGTCTTTTAATATTCTATATCTATATTTTGCAACGGTTTCGTATTCTACATTAAGTTTGTTATCGCATAACCAAGTATGTACTTCAGTATTAGTACATTTATCAACAAAGAATTTTATTGCTAAGTCTATTTTATCTTTCTTATATTTTAATAATTTACAACAATAAACAATTTCTTCTTTAGTACAAGTATCTATATTAAGATTTAATTTCTTACTTAATATATAATATTCTATTTTATATAGTGCATATGAAATAAGCAAACCTAATATTATTCCACCACAATAGGTTACATTCGTAGGAATTATAAGTAATTGTGATATGGAAACTATAAACATTATAATACTGACCTTTATACACACATTCACTTCATCAAAATGAAATGTAATTGGTGTCGCAGGTCTTATCATATTAAAAGAAATAAAAAGGACAATCGCATTTAGCGACTGTCCAATTAAAATAGCATACAGTAAAGAAATACCATATACAATGAATTCTAATTTAAACTGATAAAGTCTAAATTTTAAATTAATCTTTAATTTGTGCAATTTCTGCGTCAATCTCTTCATTAAATTTTGCCTTTTGCTCTTTTAAAGATTGAGTTTTTAACTCTGACTTTTCAATCTTTGTATCGAATTTTTTATTTTCTAATCTTTTGTATTCGAGCATTTGCTCTTTCTTCTTGCTTAATGTTGATATTACTCTTGACATATTGTTCTCCCTTTATACTAAAAATACAATAGGCAACAACAAATAAATAAGATTCAATAAAGCAAAGAATGTAAGCAATTAAGTTGCTTGAATATATGATTTCCATTAGACCACATAATGATAAGTTTATATGTAAAAGCCCATTAAATACAAAATATAATACTAAAACTTCCATTAGCGATTTTAATTCGGTCTTTCTATTAAATATAATAGATATAATGAAAGGTAAAAATATGTATTGACAAAAATCAAAAGCATAAGTTTCCCAACCATAAAAATAATATCTAACCACAGCAAAAACTATAGATATAAATATTACTAATAAATGTTCTATTATTTTTAATTTAACTCTGCGACAACTTACTGAAGTCGCAAAATAAGTAATATAATAATTTAATAAGCCATATACAAGCATATTTAAAATTATATTACCATCTATAAAATTAGATATATTAATGAAATTTTCATTGTTAATAAATTTATTGAAAGTTTCACTTCCACACATTTTGAAAAGATAACTAACTGCCATAAGAGCCAATATTAAAATTACTACTCTCATAGATATATCTGATTTATTTTTATCATTCAATCTAAAATCTTCTTTCATTGCTTACTCTTGTTTTTTTTCAACCTCTTGTGTTGCTTCTGCTTGTGCCTTTAATTCTTTAGCACGAGCCAATAATCTTTCTTCTTCTGCTATCTTTTCTTGTGCAGCCTTTTCTTCGGCTTCTTTCTTTGCTAAAAGTTCAAGTGCTTTTTTGTCTTCTTCGGCTTGTTTCTTTGCTGCAATTTCTGCTTCCTTTGCTGCTTTTTTATCAGCAACTTTTGCTACTTTATCTGCTTTCTTTGCAGCCTTTTCTTCTTTTTCTGCCTTTATTCTATTAAAGAATGTTTTTATTGCTTCGAAACCTTTGCCACTTACACCAATTTGTGTTAAGCCAAAGATTAATAAACCAGCAATATATGGCACAATGTCAATACCAAATACTAACAATTCTGGCAATCCAGCAATTAAATCTGCATTTGCAGTCATTGCTGTAATAGCACCAGAGGCAATAGCACCTAATGTTCCTAAAATGGATTTCTTATTAGCCCAAATCCAAAGACCAGCACTTTTAATTGGTGTCCACACCGCATTTAAAATTTTCTTAAACATACTTGTCTCTTCCTTTTCATTTTCACTAAATTGTTTTCCACTTTCCGATAATAGTCTGCCACTTACCCACAAACAACTTATTTTTGATAAAAATTTGAATATGCTTTTTTCCTTGTTTAAAACCACAATAAATTTTGTTGGAATATATCCAATTTTCACTACTTTAAAAAAGCAAGCAAGGAATGCGATACCAGACAACAGAGAAATTATTCCACATATTATATCTAATATTGAAAATAAAACTTGCCAATTATCGAAATTGCTTTTAATAAATTTAGCAGCATTCTCAAATTTGTCTTCCACATTATCCTTTTTTATTTTGTGGCTATAATAAAAAACAATGATTGCAGCAATAAGGGTACAGGCAAATGCTATATAATCACTACTTTCGAAATCAAATAGAAAATCAAAAATTAAGTCATTTAAAACAAAGAAAAGCATAACTACAATAGCAATAATATATTTTGCCTTGGCTTTTCTTATAGCAACATCTGCCATTTTTTTCTCCCTTTTATCAAAAATTATTCTTGTGCATTAGCAACCACTGGAACAATGTTTTCAGTAGTTACTTCGTCTGCAACTGCTTCTGCTTGTTCTGCTTCAATTCTTGCTTGTTCTTCTGCTTCTTTCT
>JAFWWV010000202.1 GCA_017523305.1 Clostridia bacterium | reverse complement strand
GCAGAGGACTGAAAATCCTCGTGTCGGTGGTTCGATTCCGCCCCAAGGCACCAATATCGAAGCACTTTCCTTTTAAGTTTTTGATATTGAAAAATATTTCTTTTAGTGGACTTTCCCACTACATGCTGGTGTGGCTCAATGGTAGAGCAGCTGATTTGTAATCAGCCGGTTGTTGGTTCGATTCCGACCACCAGCTCCAGCTACGGCAATATTCCACCCAGAGTACTATAGCAATATAGTATTACCACCAATATTGTTGTGGCATTTGGGTAGGTTGCAGAGCGGTCAAATGCAACGGACTGTAAATCCGTCGTCTCCGACTTCGGTGGTTCGAATCCACCCCTGCCCACCAAACTAAAATATCAAGCGCAAATCTTTTTTAGATTTGTGCTTTTTTTATATATTTGTTTGCTATTAAATATAATTTGTTTATGCTATAATATTTATATAAAATAAATATATTTCCAAAAACAAAGGACAATAATATGACAAGAACTTATTTAGAAGGTAAATTAAAATATTGCGGAAAAATACTAAACTCATTAATAGAAAAAATTCTTTCTTTAAATATTCCTGAAAAACATATTTTAAATTGCTGTTGCTTACCTACTATTGTTGGTTATAATTCAGAAACTAATTTATATTTTGCAAAAACTCAAGAAGAGCGTAGTAATAATTTAAAAGTCATTTTTGAAAGTGATAGCGAAAAGGACTTTACTTTTTATATTTTAGAACTTTTCTCTAGAAGTTGGGGACAAAAATTTGAACTTGATAATAGAGAAACTTTCCAATCTCTTTGGAGATTTTTACGCGATAAGGTTGTTGATGGTAAATGGCAATATAAAGAAATTTCTAATTTTAAATTCAACGCTATTTATGATTCCAGAAAAGTTTTTTTTGAAACAACAATTAATTGTTTGCTAAATGTTTATTCTGCTGACGAAATAAGCGATTATATTAAAGAACTTACTGGATTTTTAAACAATAACAGAGAAATTCCATATATAATTTGGACTTATTCGGTTAAAGACAAAGAATTTATTGTTAAAGAAAATATTATATAAAAATAAAAAAGCATTTGAAAAAATCAAATGCTTTTCTTTTTTATTATTTCTTTTACTTAATAATAGCTTTATGAAAGATTTTCTTTCCTTTTCTAATTTTTACGCCATCAATTAAATTTTGTTTTGTAAATTTTAATTCAGGTGAAGAAACTTTTTCTTCATTAACCGTTACGCCACCTTGTTGAATTAATCTTCTTATTTCTCCCTTACTTGCACCAAGTTTACATGCGATAAGTAAGTCTACAACATTAATTTCGCCATCAGTCAAAGAAGATTCTTCAATTTCAGTTGTTGGCATATTTTCATCATTTCCATTTCCTGAGAAAAGTGATAAAGAAACTTCTTTTGCTTTTTGAGCTTCTTCTTTTCCGTGAACAAGGCTTGTTAATTCAAAAGCTAAAATTTCTTTCTTTTCATTAATTCTTGAATCGTCCCATTTATCCATTTCTTCAATTTCTTCAATAGGAATAAATGTAAGCATACGAATACATTTCATAACGTCAGCATCATTTACATTTCTCCAGTATTGGTAGAACTCAAAAGGACTTGTTTTATTTGGGTCAAGCCAAACAGCACCTTTTGCTGTCTTGCCCATTTTTTTACCTTCACTATTCATAAGCAAAGTAATTGTCATAGCATATGCATCTTTACCAGATTTTTTTCTAATTAAATTTGTTCCAGCAAGCATATTGCTCCATTGATCATCACCACCAAATTGCATATTGCAACCATAGTGTTCGTTTAAGTACCAGAAATCGTATGATTGCATAATCATATAGTTAAATTCAAAGAAACTTAAACCCCTTTCCATTCTTTGTTTATAACATTCAGCTCTAAGCATATTGTTTACTGAAAAGCATGTTCCTACTTCTCTTAACATATCAACATACTTTAAATTAAGTAACCAATCAGCATTGTTTACAACAATAGCGTCATCTTCACCAAATTTAATAAATTTTTCAATTTGCTTTTTAAAGCATTCACAGTTATGTTCAATAGTTTCTGTGGTCATCATAGCTCTCATATCTGTTCTACCAGATGGATCGCCAATCATACCTGTTCCACCACCGAGCAACACTACAGGTTTATTTCCTGCCATTTGTAATCTTTTCATTAAACATAAAGCCATAAAGTGACCTACGTGTAATGAATCAGCTGTAGGGTCAAAACCAATATAAAATTTTGCACCACCATTGTTAATTAGGTCGCGAATTTCTTTTTCGTCTGTTACTTGAGCAATAAGTCCCCTAGCTTGTAATTCTTCAAAAATTTCCATAGTTTTCTCCTTTTTTTGTTTTAATTATAAAAAAAGCCCCTGCTCCTAAAAAAATTAGGAACAGAGGACGAATGGGCTTTAAATTCGTGGTACCACCTCTTTGTTTGAACTGTTTTTCACAAAACAATTCCTTATCGTGTCTAAATAAACACACAATGCTATATCGGGCATACCCGTCTAACCCTACTATAAACTTTCAGGCAGCAACTCAGGAATGTATTCAATTAAAATTGTTTTGTTCTTTCGCACCAGACAAGAACTCTCTGAAAAAACTAAAATTAATTTACTTGTTTCCTTCATAGTCTTTTGTTATTAAAACAAAGGTATTGTACCAAATAGTTTTATTAAAATCAAGTATTAAATAAAAAAAGTTTAAAATAAAAGCATAAGAATAAAGTTTTCTTATGCTTTTTATAAATATTATTCTTCATCTGGTTCTTCTGGCATATTTACGTTGTGATATACGTTTTGAACATCATCTAATGCTTCAAGCATATCAACCATTTTTGTAAATGTTGAAAGTTGGCTAGCATCAAGGTCTACGTAATTTTGTGGAATCATTGTAACTTCAGTTGATAAGAATGTTAAACCTTGACCTTCTAAAGTTTCTTTAACCTTAGTAAAATCGCTTGGAGCTGTAACTATTTGGTAAATATCCCCGTCGTTAATAACATCTTCAGCTTCAGCTTCTAAACACATATCAATAAGTTTTTCTTCATCAATAGCTGGAGTATTTTCTAAAATTAAAATACCTTTATTATCAAATAAGTATGAAACACAACCTAATGAACCTAAACTACCATTGTGTTTATCAAAAGCGTGTCTTACATCACCAGCAGTACGGTTTTTATTATCTGTTAAACACTTAACAATAACAGCACTACCACCAACGCCATAACCTTCATAAGAAGTTTCTTCGTAGTTAACTGCGTTTAATTCTCCACTAGCCTTTTTGATACTTCTTTGAATATTATCGTTAGGCATATTATTTTGTTTTGCTTTTGAAATAACATCTCTTAATTTTGCGTTTGATGTTGGATCTGGGCCACCTGCTTTAACAGCTACAACAATTTCTCTACCAATTTTAGTAAAAATTTTACCCCTTGCTGCGTCTGCTTTGTTTTTTGTTGCTTGAATATTGTGCCATTTTGAATGTCCTGACATTTTTTAATTCTCCTTTTTAAACATTTGTATTATCGTATATATCTTTTAATAAATTAGCATCTTCTGCTTGAGTTCCATGAGATTCACTTATAATAACAGGATGAATATCATATTTTTTTAACACTTTAGCAAGTGGCTCAAATTCTGGGCCATACTCTGTATCTTCCATAGTCAAGTGTTTTATTTCGCCTTTATCGCCATACATAATTTTTGAAAAATGTATATGTACTTTTTTTACTTTATCAATACCTATCTTGTCAATTAGATATTTAATAATTTCTTCAAAATCTTCTTCAGTTTTTAATTTGCCTTGTAATAATGAATTTATATGACCAAAATCAAGTGTTGGGACAAGATAATCAGCATAAGTACAAAGTTCTGCTACTTCTTGGTATGTACCTAATTGCATACTTTTACCCATTGTTTCTGGGCAAAGTAATATGTTTGACATATCAATTCCACTTTCATATATTCTCTTTACAAGTTCTTTTATTCTTTTCTTTAAAAGCTCAAAAGCCTCTTCTCTAGACAACTTACCACAAGTTCCTGGGTGAAAAACACATCTTTCGCCTTTCATGATATTTAAGTATTTTAAACTTGTAAAAATATAGTTAAATGATTTTTCAACAAATTCATCATCTGGATTTGCAAAATTTATATAATAAGGAGCATGAACACTTAAAGTTATATCATTTTCCTTACATTTTTCTCCTAAAGTTTGGGCTACAAATTCGCTTACATTAAAACCCCTTGAAAAAGGATATTCATAAGCACTTAAACCCCTATTTTTAAGCCATTTAGGAGCATCTAAACTTGTTTTAAAGCCTTGTTCATAAAACAAGTCACAATTGCCAGAAGGACCAAATTTCGCCATAAAAACAGTTCCTTTTAATCTGCTAAATAAGTTTTTATTTTTAAATTAGAGTTTTCACAAACACCAATGCCTATAACTTTATCGTTACAATAAATAGCATAATTTATGTTTGGTTTTAACTCTTCTACCCTTAATGGTAAACCGTTTAATAATCTTTGAAAATTTTGTTGTGAAATAACAAATTTTTCAAAATCTATTAAGACTTGTTCTAACGGAATAATTTTTGAAGTTAAAACTTCTTTTGATAAAGTTTCATAATCAATAGAATCTTCAATTTCAAAAACACCTGTTTTTGTTCTTACTAAACTTACCATTGTTGCACAAGAATTTAAACTTTCGCCCAAATCTCTTGCCAAACATCTAATGTAAGTACCTGCTGAACAAGTAATTAAAAACTCAAAAGTAGTGTCGTTTATTTGATTTAAAACTTTATAATCATAAATAACTACTTTGCAAGGTTGAAGTTCAACTTCTTCACCTTTTCTTGCTAAATCATATGCTTTTTTGCCATTAATCTTTTTTGAAGAAAACATTGGAGGAATTTGGTCAATTTCTCCAATGAATTTTTCTATAGCACTTTTAACTTGATTTAATGTAGGTATGTTATTTGAAGTTTTAATAACTTCCCCTTCAAGATCTAAAGTATTAGTTTCTTCTCCAAATTTAAATTGAGCTATGTATGTTTTTTGCTTTTTTAAAAAATAATCAAACAACCTTGTTGCTTTACCAACACAAATTGGTAAAACTCCACTAGCAAGAGGATCTAATGTTCCCATATGACCCACTTTTTTAATGTTTAACAGTTTTTTTATTTTAACAACTACGTTTGAAGAAGTTACACCTTTAGGTTTATTTATATTAACTATACCAATCACTTAAAATTTTTCCTTTACTTTTTATCGGTATATTTATCAAGCTCTTCTTTACAAGCAGTTAAAATACGATTTAATACTTCTTTGTAACTGCCATTTGCTTTACCACCAGCTGCCCTTATGTGTCCACCACCATCAAAGTTTTTAGCAACATCACAAACATTTGCATATTTGTTAGACCTAAAACTAATTGTAAAGAAACCTTTTGTTTTTTCTATAACTTTAACTCTTATTTCGTTACCTTCAACACCATCTAAAAATTGAAATGATGCAGAATTATCACAAATTTTTTCAAATCTCTTATAAGATTTATTGTTAAAGAATGTTACATAAACTTTTTCGTTTAAATATGACTTTGTATTTCTTAAAGCAGATTTATAAAAATATAAGTAATTTTTTTGTTTGTACTTAAACATATTATAATTTGCTTCTTGAAGATCAAAATTATAATTAATTAATTCATATGCGTGTTTATGGCTAATTTGATTTGTTGATGGGTGTTGAAAACAACCAGTATCTGAAGATAAACCAGCATATAAATTTAATGCTATATCTGAGTTAATTGTAACATCTAAATTTTTAATAACTTCATATACAAGGTCGGCTGTACTTGGTGAAGTACTATCTGTATATGCATAGTCAAATTGATAATCCATTTTTTGGTGATGGTCAATATTTACTTTAATTTTTGCTTTATCAAAATATTCACCATACTTACCTAACCTATCAAGAGAATTGCAATCAAGCATAATACAAACATCAACCTTTGCAATTTTTGTAGGTTTTTCTTCAAGTGGAATTTTTAAAAATGCAATATTGTGTGGAATTTTACCATCACAATAAGCATAAGCTTTTTTATTCATTTTTTTAAGGGCAAGCCTTAAAGCGTTTACTGAGCCAAGAGCATCTGCATCTGGACCAATGTGACAAAACAAAGCAAAAGTTTTGTACTTGTTAATAATATCTATAATTTCTTTCATAATTTCCTTTTAATATAAAAATAAATTATTGAATAAAACTTATTTTTAATTACTAAAAAAACAAAATTTTGTTAATTTTTGTTATCATCATCCTTTAGCGAATTGATAATATCATTAATTTTTTGGCTATATTCTGCCGAAGTATCTAATTCAAAATCTAAACTAGGAACACATCTAAATTCAATTTTTGAAGCTAAAGATTTGCGAATATAACCACTAGCTGATTTAATTGCTTCTAAAATATCTTTGCTATTTTCTGTACTGAATATGCTTAAAAACACTTTAGCGTATTTTAAGTCAGGTGTTGTAGAAACAGTAGAAACAGAAATTATACCCTTAATTCTTGGGTCATTTATATCATTGTTAATAATATCGCTAATATATCTTTGAAGCACTGAATTTACTTTTTCTATTCTGTTGCTCATATTAAATTTTCCTTTTAAAAAACAAAATTAAGCATTAATTTGTTGTTTAACAATACATTCAATAACGTCGCCTTCAGCAATATCATTAAATGAATCAATTTTAATACCACATTCATAACCAGCTGCAACTTCTTTAACATCATCTTTTTCTCTTTTTAAAGTTGCAAGTTTGCCTTCAAAAATTACATTGTCTTTTCTATAAACTTTAACTTCTGAATTTCTAACAATTTTACCATCTAATACATAGCTACCAGCAATTGTACCAACTGAACTAATTTTAAATAAAGCTCTTACTTCAGCGTGTCCAACAATTTTTTCTTCAAACTTAGGAGCCATCATTGTCTTCATAAGTTTTTCAATTTCTTCAATAGCTTTATAAATAATATCGTATTGTCTAATTTCAACTTTATTTTGTTTAGCAAAATTTGCTATTTTTGTCATAACTTTTGTGTCAAAAGCAATAATAGTTGCATTTGAAATTTTTGCAAGTTGAATATCGTTTTCGTTAAGATTACCAACACCACTTTGAATAACTTCAATTTTAATTTCGTCGTTTTTAATTTCAAGTAATGATTGTTTTAAAGCTTCAACTGAACCTTGGCTACTTGCTTTTAATAACAAGTTAAGTGGTTTTTTATCTTCAGTAACTGGAGTTGATAAGAATTCATCTAAACTCTTTGGCATACCACTTTCAATTTTTTCTTGAGCCATTCTAATTTTTCTTTCAGCAATAACATTTTTACTAAATTTTTCATCAACAACTTGAATTGGATCTCCTGCACTTGGAACGCTATCAAAACCTAAAATTGAAACAGGCATTGATGGACCAGCTTTTGAAACAGAACGACCTTTATCATCGATCATAGCTCTTACCCTACCAAGAGCAAAACCTGAAACAATGTGATCACCAAGTTTAATTGTACCATTTTGAACAATAATGTTTGCAATAGGACCACGATTTTTATCAAGTTCAGCTTCGATAATAGTACCAACTGCTTGTCTTTTCTTGTTACATTGTAAGTTTTGCATTTCAGCTACAAGTAAAATAATTTCAAGTAATTTATCAATACCTTCACCAGTAACAGATGAAACAGGAACAATAATAGCGTCGCCACCCCATTCTTCAGGAAGAACGTCGTGTTCAGTTAATTGTTGTTTAATTCTTTCAACGTTAACATCATTTTTATCCATTTTAGTAATTGCTACTACCATAGGAACATTTGCTTCTTTAATATGTTTAATAGCTTCAACTGTTTGTGGTTTAATACCATCATCACCAGCAACAATCAATACTGCAACGTCAGTGATTTCTGTACCCCTTTTACGCATATTCATAAAAGCTTCGTGACCTGGAGTATCAATAAATGTAATGCTTTCGCCTTTCCAGCTAATTGAATAAGCACCAATAGTTTGAGTAATACCACCTGCTTCACGAGATGTAACGTGGGTTTTTCTAATATAGTCAAGAAGTGATGTTTTACCATGGTCAACGTGACCTACAATTGTAACAATTGGTGGACGTTTTTCATTGTTTGTACCATCGTCAATAACAGCGCTTTCTTTTAATTTTTCTTCGAAAGTCTTTTCAAGTTTTAATTCTAAAGTAACACCTAATTCGCTAGCAACGAGTTCAGCTGTTGGAAAATCAATTGAACTGTTAATAGTTGTCATAATACCTAAAACCATAAGTTGCTTAATGATTTCAGTTACAGGTTTACCAATTTTCTCTGAAAGAATTTTTACTGTTAAGTTTGAAGTTGTAATAACTGCATTTGTAACTGGAGCACAAACTACAGGAGTATTATCAACTTTTGGTTTTTTAAGTTTTAACTTTCTTGTAACCATTCTTTCTTCAATGTTATGTTCTTCAATCAAGCCACGACGAAGAAGTGATTTTTTGTTAATTCTTCTTTCATCTTCACCACTTCTTTCGTTAGTTTTCTTTTTGTTACCAAAAGCCCTTTCTTTTGTAGCAAACACAGTTGCAGCTGAAGTTAAATTATTGCTCTTTTTAGGAATAATACCCATTAAAGATTTGTTTTGACTTTTTACTGCACCATTTGGTGTATTTGCATTGTTGTTAACAAAAGGTTTTTGGAATCTTTGAGCAGTACCTTGACCGTTAACATTTTGGTTGTTATATGGTCTAAATCCGTTTTGATTTTGTCTATATCCACCTTGAGTGTTGTTATAAACAGGTCTTTGACCAGGTTGATATTGTTGGCGACCTTCTTGATTAAATGATCTTTGAGCAAAACCATTGTTTTGTCTGCCATTAAAATTATTGTTTTTATTAAAGTTTTGATTACTATTTAAAGCATTATTAGTTTTAAAGCCTTGTCTATTGTCAGCATATTTAGGTGTAAATTGTTTTACGCCTTCTGTTTTTTGAGCATTATGTTCAAAATTATTAGCCTTTTGAGGTTTAGAAGGAGCAGAAACACTAGTTGCTTCTTTAACTGGAGTTTCAGCAACTTTTACTTCTGGTTTTTCTTCTTCTTTTTTAACGCTTTCTGTTTTTGCTTTTGATTCTTTTTCTTTAGACTCAAAAAGTTCAGCAAAAGAAACCTTTTCCTCTTCTTCTCTTTTAGCTAAATTTTCTTCTCTATACTTAGCTTGTTCTCTTAAAAGTTCTATTTTTAATTTTTTCTCTTGCTCTTGTTTTAAGTAAGCAATTCTTTCTTTATATCCGTTAATTAAAGCAAAAGTTTGTTGTTTTGCCTTTTTTACATCGCTAAAAAGTGAAGGAATTACTTTTTCAGTATTCATTTTAAAAAGTGATTTAATGTTGTTAATACCTTGTTTTTCTTCGTTATTAATTTCGCTCAAAAGATTATACTCCTATTTTTTAATGCTTTAAATTTACTATAAATTTTATTGTTTTTGTATATATTGTTTAATTGTTTCAATAACTTCTGGTTTTATTTCACCTTTAAAAGCTCTATTTAATGCTTTTGTTTTAACGCATTTTTCAAAACACTCTAAGTTATTGCACAAATAAGCACCTCTGCCGTTTGCTTTAAATGTTGGGTCAATAAAAATTTCGTTTTCTTTATTTTTAACTACCCTAATTAAATCTTTTTTATCTTTCATTTCTCTGCAAGAAATGCACATTCTTAAAGGAACTTTTTTTGGCATAATTTAATTTTCCTTTGTTTTATTAGTCTTCAAAATCGCTTAATAAGTCGTCCATTGAATCATCAAGTTCAGCTGTTGTTTCTTCTTGAACATTTTCAACAGCATCTGGTGTTGATAAAAATTCTTCATTTGAAGTTTCATCAAAATTATCTTTTTCTAAATTAAAAAATAATTCGCCATCGATTTGTTTTGCAACACTTTCAGATTTAACGTCAACTTTCCAACCAGTTAATTTAACTGCAAGTCTTACGTTTTGACCACTTTTACCAATAGCAAGTGAAAGTTTATCATCAGGAACAACTGCTCTTGCATATTTATCGCCATCTAATGCATAAACTGTAAGAACTTTTGCTGGGCTTAAAGCTCTTGCAATATATTCAAGTGGATTTTCTGAATATTCAATAATGTCAATTTTTTCACCATTTAATTCATTAACAATAGCGTTAATTCTCATACCTTTGTTACCAACGCAAGCGCCAACAACATCAATGTTTGGGTTTGAACAATAAACTGACATTTTTGTTCTGTAGCCAGCTTCACGAGTAATATTTTTTACTTCAATTTCGCCAGTTTTAATTTCAGGAACTTCAAGTTCAAAAAGTCTTTTAACAAAACCTGGGTTGCTACGTGAAACTTGAACATAAGTTGATTTTAATGAATCTTTAATGTTTTTAACATAAACTTTAATTCTATCGCCAATAGCATAATTTTCACCAGGAATTTGGTCGTTTTCTTGCATTACACCTTCAGTTTTTGAACCAGGAATTTCAACATAAACAACACCTGCTTCAATTCTTCTAATAAGACCAGTTACAAGTTCGTTTTGTTTTTCTGAAAGTTCACTCATAGCAACTTGGTGTTCAGCTTCTCTTAATTTTTGCATAACAACTTGTTTTGCAATTTGAGCAGCAATTCTACCAAATTCTTTTGGTGTTACTTCTTCCATAATTACATCATCAACTTGATATGATTTTTTAATTTTTTTAGCTTCTTCAAGACTAACTTCTTTATCTGGGTCTACAACTTCAGCAACAACTGTTTTATAGCTATAAACTTTAATTGTATTTTTTTCTGGGTTAAGTTTAACGCTAGCTGATTTTGCTTCGCCAAAATTCTTTTTGTAAGCTGATGTTAATGCTGATTCAAGTGCTTCGATAAAAAATTCTTTGTTAATTTTCTTTTCTCTTTCTAAGTCATCAAGTGCTAAGAAAAAATCTTTGTTTACCATTTTTTTATTCTCCCCTATATTTTTACATTTGGTTTGCAAACTGCAATATTTTGACGCAAAATAGTAATAGAAGCGTTGTTTACTTCTACCACAATTTGCACTTCATCAAAACTTTTTAATGTGCCTATAATTTCTTTGTTAACATTATCTTTTGTGGCAAATTGTTTTACAACTATCTCGGTATTTAAACACCTTTTAAAATCTTTATCTGATTTTATAGGTTTATCTAAACCAACAGAAGAAACATTTAAATAATAACCTGCACCATTTGTTGGATCTAGTTCATCTAAAATTGGATCTACTGTTCTATGAACCAACTCACAATCTTTTAAAGTTATTGGATGGTCTGGTGAAGTTATAAAAAGTGTTAAATTCATACCATTTTGTTTTTTTACAAATTCAACTTCGTACAAATCATATCCAAGTTCTTCAATAACTTTTGATAAATTTTCTTCAACTATAGTTGCTGTTTTACCTTGCATAAAACCCCTTTAAAACTTTAATTTGCCCTAAGTAACAATTAAGAGTGGTTTGGCAACCACTCTTAAAGTAACAATTTTAAGCTGAAAATATTGTAACACAGTTAATTACAAATTTCAAGTACTTTTTTTATTAAAAATAGTATATTTATATTATATATAATAATTATAAACTATCTTAATACACAAAAAGTATATTTTTATACATATTAATACAACTTTAAAAACACTTCTGCAGTTGCTATAACGTCATTTAAAGCCCTATGTGCATCAACTAGATTAACTTCTAAGTATTTTGAAACGGTTGATAATTTATAATTTCTTAAACCTTTAAGTTTATCTTTTGCTAAAACAAAAGCATCTATTTGTTCATTATTAAAATCTAATCCCACTAACTTTCCTGCTTTTGTTAAAAATAAACTATCAAACATACGGTTATTATAGCCTACCATTTGGCAATCTTTACAGAAAAGATAAAAATCACAAATAACTTGTTCAATTGAATAACAATTTGCAACCATTTCATTTGTTATTCTGTTAATTTTTGTAGCATCTGGTGGAATCGGTTTTTTAGGTTTTACTAAACAACTAAAAACATCAGTAAACGCACCATTTTCAATTTTTAAAGCACCAATTTCAATTATTTCATCATTGTTAAAATCTACCCCAGTTGTTTCAAAATCATAAACAACATAAGTTTGATTTTGTACTTCATACGATAAATTTTGTTTTGTATCAAATAAATTTGATTGTTTTGCACTACTATATTTTATTGGCTTTATATATCTATATTCAGTAATTTCATTTTGATTTACATTTACATGAACTTCATTTTTATTAGGAATTGTGCAAAAACTAATATCTTTAACTGAAATAGAAAATTTTTCATTAAAAGTAGACCTTTTTACAGCACCTTTTACCAAAATGGTATCTCCGTTTTTAAGTAAATGCATTTTATGATAATTTGCTTTACTTGGAAAAACTACTGCTTGTATAGAACCTGAATCATCCTTTAAAGTAAAATTAAAGTATGGTTTAATCATAGGTTTTTCTGTACCATCTTTATTTTTATGTTTTCGTTTTGAAGTATATGTTTTTTCAGTTAAAAAATTAATTTTACCAGCAACAACACAAATTTCTGACTCGGAATTTACACTAGAAATATGTCTTGGGCTAAAATTAATTTCATTACCCATAATTGCTTTTTTATCAACAACCATATATTTATCTTGTGAATGGCCTAAAATTGCATTTAAATCATTTTGTTTTTTTAATGTATCAATTCTTAAAGCAAGTAAATCGTCTTGTGCTTGCAACTTTTCTGTTATGTTTAAAGACACATCAAAATAAGCACAGAAACTATTTTCAAGATGTTTTAATAACTTTTTATCAAGATTTTGCTTTAAAGCATAGTTATATAAGTCTTCTTCTAGTCTAAAAACAATTTTTACATTAAAATCATTTATATCTATATCAATATTTGATTTTGTTAAACTATTAAAAAAAGCTGGGCTATTTTCTTTAAAATAACCTAAGATTTCATTTTCTATTAAATCTTTTTCAACAAAACTTTTATTTATTCTAATTAATAATAAAGTACCATCAATATTAAGTGTTTCTTTTACAATATTTTGAATAGTTTGTTTATCATTTTCTTCTATTTCCATATTACTAGGATAAATAAAATGAATTTGACAACTGTTTTGTTGGGTATCAAAAAAAACCTGCTTTAATTTTAAAAAATTAAATTTATTGCAGGTTTTTTCGTTTATTATTTTTAGTATATTATTATTTTCTTCCATAAATTACTTCCATTTACTAAAAACTTTTGCCTTGCAAAAAAATTATAATTTAATTTTAAATTACAAAATGCAAAATGTCAATAATAACAACCAGAAGTAACAATGCTAATAAACCTATAAAATGTATGGTTCCTTCAACCTTACGATTAATAGGTTTTCTTCTAATCCATTCAATAAGAACAAAAACCATTCTTGCCCCATCTAAAGCTGGGAATGGTAATAAATTAAATACGGCTAAGTTAATTGAAATTAATGGTATTAACAACAACAAACTTGCTATATTTGTTTGTGTAACTTCAGCAATAGTAACAATTGTAGTAACAGTTCCACCCATATTAGTTATAGCTATTTGACCTGAAATTAATTGCCATAAAATCATTAAAATCTTCCAAGCCCAGCCAAAACAGAATCTAAAACTTGCGCCAAGAGCTTCGAAGAAACCATATCTATAGTTTTGAGTTATAACACCAATCTTTGCACTAGAAATTGTTATTTCTCCCCCAGCAAGTTCTTCAACAAAGAAAGTTTCTTGTGCTGTACCTGCTTCTGTTACAAATTTTACGGTAACAAGACCTTCATCATTTGTAGTAAAAGTTTGTCCTGTAGGAGTATTTTTATTATGAACTTTATAATTATCTCCATCTTTTTCAATGTAATAATTATAGTTAACACCATCTAAAGCAAAAAGAGTTTTATTTTCTGTTGCATCAAATTTTGAAGCACAATTAAACCAAGATTTTTGAATAGTAATATCTAAATCTTCTCCATCACGATAAACAGAAACTACAAAATCTTCGCCAACATCATAGTTTGCAACCATAGTTACAAAATACTCGTCATAAACAAAATTTGTTTCCTTTCCATTCACTGCGTGGATAACGTCGCCTTCTTTTAACCAAGGTAAAGATTGTTCTTGAACATAAGTAGGAGTTTGAATTTCTTTAACTTGAACTCTATCGTTATAACCAAAAGCCATTAAGAAAATTACAGTAAAAATAATAGCTGATAAAAAGTTAAAAAAAGCACCCATAAATAAAACAATTAAACGTTTCCAAGGTTTTTGACTATTAAAAGCTTCTGGGTTATCAGCTTTATCTTCATCTTCACCTTCAAAAGCACAATAGCCACCTAAAGGAAAAATTCTTAGAGAAAACTTTTCGCCACTCTTTTTTGTTCTAGAAAAAATTGCTTTACCAAAACCAATAGAAAACTCATTTATTTTAAATTTTAAAATTTTTCCAGCTGTATAGTGACCTAATTCATGAATCATTATCATAAACAATAAAACACAAATTGCTAAACCAATATAAAGTACTGAACTAAAAAAGCCGGAAGCTGAAAGCAATAAATTAGCCAAAACGAATCTCCTTTTACAAGTAATTTAAAAAAATGAAGTGATTATAATTGCTTTAATATATTACTAATAAATATAAGCAAAAATTATAACCACTTATTTTTTATATTTTAAGCAAATAAGAATAATAAACAAATAAAAATGTAAGGTGTTGTAAATATAATAGAATCAAATCTATCTAGCATACCACCGTGACTTCTAAAAATATCACCCGCATCTTTAACATTTGCTTTTCTTTTAATGTATGATTCAAATAAATCACCTGCTTGAGAAACAACTGAACCAAGAACACCAATAATAGCAAATTGCCAGAAAGAAACCATTTCAAATACAGCTGGATAAATTGAAGCAAATACAAAATAAGTTGCTATAGAACCTATTAAACCACCTAATAAACCAAATAAACAGCCAGATAATGTCTTTTTAGGACTAATTTTTGGGAATATTTTTTTACCACCTACCAAGCAACCTAATAACATAGCAAAAGTATCGCTTAAGCAACAAATAGCAAACAATAAAATTAAACCAAAGAAACCCATATTAACACCAGCAGTGTTTACTTCAAAAGCAACAAGACCAATATTTGAAATATGGTTAATAAAGTACATAAAGAACATTATTAATGTTGGATATGCCATACAAGCAAGAGTGTTGTTTGCTTTAAAGAAAGCAAATTGTTTAATACTCATATTTGAAACAAGTCTAAATTCATCTTTTTCCAAATCTTTTGGGAAAACAAGAAAACTTCCCAAGAAAATTGTTAAATAGAAAACTAAAACAATAGCAAAAACAATAAGTAAAATTGTTACTGCTGACCAATTACATAAAAATCCTGTAAATGATACAACAAATACTAGAAAACAAGCTATTTCTGGACAATAATCAAAAGCTGGATAACCTGCTTTTAATTGAAGTTTTCTAAATTCAATTGTGCCCATAAATGCTAGCATAAAAATAATAAAGTCAAAAACGTGACTTGAAAAAAATTGGATAACTAGGCAAAGTAATAAACATAAAGTTAAAATAAGCCCTACTTTAATTTTATCCTTCATAAATAATTTCTCCTAAAACAAGTATTTCTAAAAATGTAAATTTATAAACTAACCTTTTATTGCGCCAAATCTTCTATCTCTTTTTTGGTAAGCAATAATAGCTTCTTCTAATTCTTTTTCCCTAAAATCTGGCCAATGAACTTTTGGAAAGTATAATTCTGTATAAGCACATTGATACATCATAAAGTTACTTAATCTTTGTTCACCACTAGTACGAATAAGTAAATCTGGATCAGGAATTGAAGCTGTTTGTAAGTATTTTCTAAAGGTTGGTTCGTCAATGGATTCAAGTTTATCAGCTAAAATCTTATTGACTGCTGCAATAATTTCTCCCCTTCCACCATAATTTAGTGCAATATTAATTGTAAAACCAGTATGATCTTTGGTTTGTTCTTCAATCTCTTCAATATCTTTAACAATATCTGGATCTAATCTATCTCTTTCACCAATAACCATAAATTTTGTTTCTGAATCAATTAAACTGTTTTTCTTATCTTTAATTAACTTTCTAACAATTCTAAAGATTTCATCAACTTCATCTTTTGGTCTATTCCAGTTTTCTGTTGAAAAGGCAAAGAAAGATATGGTTTTAACACCAAGTTTTTTTGCATGTCTTACAACAGCTGTTAAAGATTCTGCACCAATTTTGTGACCATAAGTTCTAAGTCTTCCCTTTTGTTTTGCCCATCTACCGTTGCCGTCCATAATAAGAGCAATATGAGCAGGAAGTCTATTAAAATCAATTTGGTCTTGCAAATTTTCTTTTATTTTTTCTTTAAGTCTCATATCTTTTTAACCCCTATAATATTAACTTTTATAAATAATTTATGCAGTAATTACTATAAAGGATTAAACTTCCATAACTTCTTTTTCTTTTTGAGCAGATAAAGAATCAGCTGTTTCATTATATTTATCAACTAATTTTTGTACTTCATTGTTTGCATTTTCTAATTCGTCTTTAGTTAACTTTTTATCTTTTTCAGCTGCTTTAAAGATTTCTAAAACATCTTTTCTTTCATTTCTTATACCAATTTTGGTTTCTTCACAAAGTTTTTTAACATCTTTAACAATTTCTTTTCTCTTTTCTTCTGTTAAAGCTGGAAAAACTAATCTAATAACTCTTCCGTCATCAGTTGGAGTTACTCCAATATCACTAGCTAAAATTGCTCTGTTAATTTCTTTAACAGTTGAAATATCCCATGGAGAGATAACAATCATTCTTGCTTCAGGAACAGAAATGTTTGCCATTTGTGTAATTGGAGTCATTGAACCATAATAGTCAGCAACAACTTTTTCTAACATTTTAGGGTTTGCCCTACCTGCACGAATGATTGAGTATTCATATTTTAATCTGTCAATTTTTTTTGTTAAACCTTCTTCAAAGTTAAGCATAATTTCATCATAATTTTCTAATTGCATAAAAAACCACCTTAATAAAATTTTACAATAAGCATTGTACAAGAAAGTTGAAAAATAATCAAACATTTTTTTACTATGTATAAAAATATATATATTTTATAGATTAGGTTTAGCTACAAATTATTACAAAAATTGTAAAACAAGTTTATACTTAAATTTGCCCATACTATACATAGGAGGAAAAATTTGTTATGAAAAATTCTATTCTTACTGGTATGATTTTGGGAATTTTAGTAGGAGCTGTAGGTGTAAGTTTATATAAACCTGCCCAAAACATAGTTAAAAAAAGTGCTGAAGCTGTTAAAGATGAAGCAAAAGCAATTATGAACAAAGCTTCAAAAAACAATTAAAAAAAATAACCTAGTCAAAAAAAAATTGGCTAGGTTATTTTAATTTATTTTTGTGAAGATAAATATTTTTCAATTTTTTCTGCAACTGCTTCAGGAGTAAAACCAAAATGAGAACAAACTTGTTCTGCCTTACCTGATAAACCAAAAGAATTTAATTTAATAATTGTATCTTCGCTAGTTGCATATTTAAACCAAATATTATCAGTACTTGCTTCAACACAAAATACGGGATTGTTTTTATTAATAATTTCTTGTTTATATTTTTTGTCTTGTTCTTCAAATAATTCAACACAAAACATATTAACAACATTAATATTAATATTTTTTTCTTTTAATATTTTTTGCGCTTCTAATACTAATGAAACTTCACTACCAGTAGCAATAACAGTTGCTTGAGAATTTTTATTTTTTGAAATAAAATAAGCACCATTAAATGAATTATTAAAATTATTTTTTACATAATTTAATTTTTGTCTTGGTAATAATATTGCAACAGGCATTTTTTTATTAAAAAATAATTGAAATGCTGCTAAAATTTCATTTCGACCAGTTGGTCGTGTTACGTAGATGTCAGGCATTGAGCGCAAAGTAGCGATTTGTTCTGTCGACTGATGAGTCGGGCCATCTTCACCAACAGAAATAGAATCATGTGTAAATAAATATAAAACAGGATTTTTCATTAATGCTGACATTCTAATTGCTGGAGTCATATAATTTGCAAATGCAAAAAATGTTGAACAATAAGAAATAATTCCTGAATGCAAACTAATTCCATTAGAAATTGAACCCATAGAATGCTCTCTAATACCATAAGGAATATTTCTACCATTTTTATTTAAATATGAAAAATATTCAGTATTTTTTAAAAACATTTTTGTAGAAGGAGCAACGTCTGCACAACCACCTATTAAATTAGGAATCATTTCTCCGACTAAATTTAAAACTTTATGACCTTCTTCTCTACCATCAAAACCATCTTCAATTTCATCACTTGCTAAAGAAGATAAATCAACATTAAAATAATTATTTAATTCAACAAACTCTTTATATAAATTTGGAAACTTTCTTTTATATTCATCTAAAACAAGTTCATAATTTTTTAATTGTTCATTTTTTTGCAAATTTAATTGATTAACATAATTTACAACGTCTTCTGGTATTTTCCAATCTGGCACAAAATAATTTAGGTTTTGCCTTAAAATATTAATTTGATCTTCATTTAAAGGTTTTCCATGAACTTTATTTGAGCCAACTAAATCGCTACCAAAACCAATTTTTGTTTTTACTATAATTACTGTTGGTTTTGTACTTTGTTTAGCTTTTAAAATTGCTTCGTCAATATCAGCAACACTATTTCCATTTAAAACTTCTAAAACATTCCAGCCACAAGCAGTAAATTTTGCTTTAACGTCTTCTCTATTTGCTAAGTTTAATTCACCTTCAATTGTAATGTCGTTTTTATCATAAAGCATAATAAGTTTATTAAGTTTTAAATTACCTGCAATACTAATTGCTTCTTGGGCAACGCCTTCCATTAAACAACCATCGCCAGTAAAGCAATAAGTGTAATGGTCTATTGGTTTTAAAGAACCTTTTTCAAATTTGTTTCTTAAAAATTCTTCTGCAATAGCAAGACCAACAGCGTTTGCAATACCTTGACCTAAAGGACCTGTTGAAACATCCACACCAGGAGCAACATTAACTTCAGGATGACCAGATGTAATACTATGAATTTGCCTAAAGTTTTTTAAATCGTCGGTAGAAATATCAAAACCAAACAAATTTAAACATGAATAAATTAAAGCGCTTGCATGACCTGCAGAAAAAACTACCCTATCTCTGTTTAAAAAATTAGGATTTTTAGAATTAACTAATGCGTTTTTGTATATTGAAAAAACAATAGGTGCTGCCCCCAAGCAAACCCCTGGATGTCCTGAATTAGCTGTTTTAATTTGAAGTGCTGATGTAACCCTTAGGTAATTTGATGTAAGATTATTAATCATTAATTTAAAACTCCTTATTTTATGTATTATAAATAATATTCATCTAAAACTTTTTTTACTTTTTTATAGCAAAAATCAAAGTCGCTTTTTGTCAAATCAATTACAACATCACTAACATCTTCACAAAGTGCTGTATGTTCATTGTATGTTCTTATTAAAATTTCCATTTCGTTTTTTGTTGTTTCTTTTTTTGTTGTCTTTTTAATTTTTTCTAAAACCGAAACTGGAAACTTTAAAAACACTATTGTTCCATATTTATTTAAATATTCTGCATTTTTTTCAGAAATAAATAAACTATATGGTATTGTAATTAGTGTATTCTCGTATGAAGCTACTTCTTGTATAGTTTTATTTTTTAAATTGTTTAAGTAATCTATACCACAAAGAGATTCTATTTCCCCTTCATTTACAAGGTTATATTGCAAAATATCAGCAATATCAGCAAAATATAAATCAAATTCTTCTGATATTTTTGTTGCAATTTTTTTATTTAATCTTTCTAATAAACTAACTAATACTATATTTGTTTTCAAAAAAGTACTATCTCCCTTTATTTATCACTATTCAGTTAGTAAATAATAACATAAAAAAGCCTAATTTACTAACAAAAACAATTAATATAAAGATATTAATTTGTCAAAAATTTTAACTTTTATTTATCATAAAGTTATATACATATTGCTGTATGTAACCTGATAAATCTTTAAACTTATTTACAAAATAGGCTGAAATTTTTTCATCAGACAACTTTTTATCTTCAAACATATAATAAAATTTTCTTATCCAAGTATCTACTGGGAAAACATCCATTCTTGAAAAACCAAAAAGCATTATACAATCAGCAACTTTTGGCCCTACGCCATTAAGTTCTATTAATTTTTGCTTCAATTTTTTTGTTGGTAATGATTTTAATTTATTTATATCGTATTCTTCTGTTTGAAGTTTTTTAATTGTTTCTACTAGGTAGCTTGCTCTATAACCCGTACCTAATTCTGTAAAATCTTCAACAGTTGCAACACTTAACTGCTGTAATGTTGGAAAGGTATAGGAATTTGTTTGCCCTATTCTAGAACCAAACCTATCAGAAATTTTAAATAATATATTTTTAATTCTTTTAATATTGTTGTTTGCAGAAACTATAAAACTAATTATTGTTTGTAAAGGGTCTTGCCTTAAAATTCTTATACCCTTTCCCATTTCTTTATAATGTTTCATTTCTGGATAAACTCTATCTATTTTTTTGTTAATATCATCATAGTTTGTATTTAAATCAAAAAAATTATAGAAATAGTCAACATAATCAGTTTTAATAACGGTATTATAACCTTCATATATTACTGTTGCTGTTTTTTCCATACTTATAACAAAATACTTATTATAATCAATTCTTTTAAAACTAAATATTTGGCCACATTCTAATATTTCGGTTATATTAAAATCTAACGCATTGCTAATTAAAATTGTATCTTTTTCTTTTATAACTTCCATAACAAAATAATTTTAACATAACAAACTAAAAACACAAACCAAAATAGGTTTGTGTTTTTTTATTTCTTAAAATCTAATTTACTAGAATTTTTAAATTGCTTTAAAACATTTGATGAAAAATTTGAAACTTTAGATTCTTTATTCTTTTTACTTTCTAAACAATAATCCATTATTTTATCTAAAAGTTTTTCGAAATTATACCCTTTTTTAGTCCACAAGTAATTACTTAATGAACCTGGAATTGTATTTACTTCGTTAAAATAAACTTCTTGAGTTTTATCGTTAACTAAAAAATCAAACCTTACAACACCTTTACAATTTAATAAAAAATAAACTTTATTTGCAACATCTTTTATTGTTTTTTCTAACTCATAATTAATTTCTGCTGGGAAATTTCGTGTAGTATTTTCCATACCTTTTGAAGAAGATTCTTTATTTAAATACTTATTTTCAAAACTTAATATATCTTTTTTTATTAATACTTCTTCAATATCCGACAATTCACACTCAAACTCATTACCTATTGCCGAAATATTAAACTCTCTTAAATTTTCAACAGCCTTTTCAACAATTACAGTTTTATCAAATAAAAAAGCAAAAGATATTGCGTTTTTAACATTTTTAAGAGTTTTACAAAAAGATATACCAATACTACTACCCAAACTTGCAGGTTTTACTATTATTGGAAAACCCATTTCCTTTACCTTTTGACTTATTATTTTGGTATTTTTATTAAAATCTTTTTGGTTAACTGCAAAATAATTTGCTTGATTAATTTGTTGACTAGATAAAATTTGTTTTGCTACAAGTTTATTCATACCAATACTACTAGACAATACATTTGAACTAGAGTAAGCAATATTACATATATCTAAAAACCCTTGCAGTTCTCCGTTTTCACCCAAGCCACCGTGAGTAGCAAGAAATACAAAATCAACTTTTAACCATTGTTTTAATTTTTTGCCCTTATAGAAATATAAATATGAATCATTAGTTAGTATAACTTTTTTATAGTTTATTTTGTTTAAATTGTTATTTGAAAAAGTTTTAATGTTAAAAAACGCTTCTGATGATAAAAATTCTCCATTTTTTGTTATGTAAATTGGTATTATATTATTTTTTCTTTTATTAATAGCATTAAGAGTTTGAACTCCAGTTATTATCGAAATATCATGTTCAACGCTTTTACCACCAAATAAAACAATTACATTTCTCTTTTCTTCTATTTTTCTCATAAAATCACCTTTAAACAAATTTCTTATTTGTTTTATATGATTTTATTTTAATTTTTGTTATTAAAAAAAGTAAAACCCTACAAAAAGGGTTTTACTTTAATTTTTAAATATAATTATCTGGCAAGTCGTTTTCAAATAATATTGCGTCGTTTTCTTTTAAGAAATCTTTCATAAGCAATTTTGCTTTATCAAGAGTTTCTGCTTGATAAATGTTTTCTTCATCAAAATTTTCACTATTAAGACCAGTTTTTATTGCTTCAAAGTTAACTTTGTTAACTATAACAACAATATCAGCAACTTTTGCTATTTTCTTACCAAAGTTGATATTTTCTTGTTTTTCTTTTTCTCCTAATTCAACAAGACCAGGAGTTATAACTATTTTTCTTTTACCTAAACAACTTAAAACATTTAAGGCAACTTCACAACCATCTACACTTGCGTTGTATGAATCGTCTAAAATAATATTGCTTTCTGTTTTAATTATTTCTAATCTATGTGGAACTGGCTTTAGTTTAGAAATACCTGAAACAATTTGTTCATCGGTTAGACCTAATTTTTTAGCCATTTGAACACATAATAAAATATTTTCAACATTATGGTCACCTAATAAAGCTGTAGAACAATTGTATGTTTTATTTTTAATAATTAAATCAAATTTTGTTCCGTTTTCATCAAAAGAAACATTCTTTGCTTTTATTTTGCTGTCTTTATTGTTTGAAGAAATTATATCTTTATCTAATTTACATTGTTTATAAAGTTTTACAGAACCTTCGGTATTTCCGTTAAAAATTGCATAACCATCTTCTGGTAAACTATTAATTAATTCATTTTTGGTTTTTATAATATTATCTAAAGATTTAAACGACATTAAATGTTGAATACCAATACCAGTTATTATACCATATTTTGGTTTGATAAAATCGCAAAGTTCCTTAATATCTCCTACTCGTCTTGCACCCATTTCAGCAATTAAAATTTCATCTTCTGGATCTAAATAATCGTTGATTACTCTTGAAAGACCTGATGGTGTGTTAAAACTGTGTGGACTCATACAAACTTTATATTTTTCTGATAATATTGTATTTAAAATATATTTTGTACTTGTTTTACCAAAACTACCTGTAATACCGATTTTAATTAAATTTGTACATTTTTTTAACTTTAAACTTGCTTGAAAAACATATTTTTTTACAATTAAGTTTTCCATTGGAACCATAATTAAGTGTACTAAAGGAACTATTACAGGAACAAATAACGGGGTTAAACACAAGGCTCCAAACTTAATAAAACTTAAATATTCTGTTGAAAAAGCGATTATAAAAAATGAAAATACTGCTATAAAAATAAACATAGCAACATTTAATCTTGCCATACGTTTTGTATGCTTTAATGGAACTTTTTTAGGAGTTTGATAAAGATTTACAATTAAAACTATAGCGAAATAAAAATAAAATATTAAACCTATATATGAATAAAGTGCCTTATCGTGATAAACATCAAATAAAGTGTTTGTTACTAAAACGCAGAATAAACTAAGTAAACTTAATAAAATCATTCTTGAAACATACTTTGCTTTAGTATCTTTTAACCACAAAAAATAACCTTTCACTTTGTAACTTGAAAGTTGAATTATTTGAAAGAATTTATATGAAGCAAAACACATTAAAACACCGTTTAAAACGGACAGAACTAATGCAATATATAAAGCTACATTATCTAGAGAAAAGAAACTCATTAAACTTTCCTTTTAACAAAAATAAGATAATAATATTTTTAAAAACAAAACAGGCCTTTCAAGATAAGCAAAGTGTGAACAATTTTTAAATTTAATTACCTCACAATCTTTTATATGCTTTTTAAAAATTTTTGTAAAGTAAAATGGGGTTTCTTTATCTAAAGTTCCCCAAACTAATAGTGTTGAAACTTCTATTTTTGATAGTTGATTAGTTTGATCATAATTTACAATATTTTTAAAAGTTTGCTTCATAACTGGTGATAACTTTTTATAATCACTACTTCCTAACCTTTTTAATTTATCTTTAGGATAAAGATTTATTGTTGATAAGAACTTTAAACACTTATATTTCTTTACTTTTAAAAATTTAATAAAAGACCTTTTTTTTATACCTGCACAACCTGTTAAAAGCATTTTGTTAACTAATTTTGTTTGTGAAGATAAGTAAATAGCAACTCTGCCACCAAAAGAATGAGCAACAATGTCAATTTTTTCTATTTTCAATTTTTTTAATAAACAAATAATTATTTGAACATAGTCAGTTAATAAAAACGGTTCCTTTGGTTCTTGCGATTTACCAAATGGTGGAAAATCTAAAGTTATACATCTTCTTTTTTGAGTTAATTTGTCATAAAAATATTTAAAACTTAAAGTACTTCCTTCCCACCCATGTAAAAATAATAAGGGGCAATCATCTTGCCCTTTACCTTTAATTTCATAAAAAATATTTATTTTTTTATATTTTAAAATCATAGATAAAGCCACATAATATATGCGTCATTATCTTTATAGTATTTTTTTCTAATATTTGTTACTTCAAAACCTTTATTTTTATAAAAGTTTATAGCTGTTGTATTTTTTTCATCAACTTCTAAAGACAAAGTTTTTACATCATTTTGTTTTGCTATATCAATAACTTTTTTTATAAGCATAGAACCTATACCTTTTTTTTGATAATTTTTATCAACAGCAATACCAATAATATTGTAATCGTCTAAACTATCAAAAATACCAATATATCCCACTGGCTTATTATTTTCGTCTACAGAAACAAAGTATTTTCTTGTTTTTTGGTTAAATTCATCAAAAAAGCAATTTCTTGTCATTTTATCATTTTCAGG
>JAFWWV010000201.1 GCA_017523305.1 Clostridia bacterium | reverse complement strand
ACTTAGTGTTAGTGACGATAGCGAACTTAACAAAACCCAACTTAAAAAGAAAAATCAAAAAAAGAAAATGTCATTCTGGACTGCTCTTGCCCTTAGTTTTAAAAACTTATTAACTAAAAAAGGCAGAACAATTTTAGTTTCAATTGCAGGTAGTATAGGTATTATTGGTATTGCACTTATTTTGGCAATTTCCAGTGGTTTTTCAACCTACATAAACAAAATGCAGGAAGATACATTATCTTCTACCCCAATAACTATTGAATCAAAAAATATTGACTTTACTTCAGTTATAACTCAAATGTTTTTAGATAAAACCCAAAACGATAAAATCACCCACGATAAAGATGGTGTTTACATTAAAGAAAATATTTCAAACGTTTTAAACAGTGTAGGCAACAACCTAAACGCAAATAACTTAGGAAAGTTCTATAAACATTTAAACGATAATTATGACGATATTAAAGAGTATGTAAACGGTATTCAATATACCTACGATATAGGACTTGAGTTCTATAACACAGGTGACGGAACAGGTATGCCTGATAATGTTCAACCAAATAGTATGGCTTTAATGGATATGGTTGTAAAATATGCACTTTTCTACTTTGAACATCAAACAAATACAATTGTAACCCAAGATGGACATGGTTGCACAATTGAAGCAACTTTAAAAAGTCATTACGAATTTGTAAGACAATATGACGAATTAAAATTTATTGAAGAAGAACTGATAGCAAATAATTCAACTCAATTAGACAGCAACGAAGTTTATCTTCTTATTTCAAAAATTACAGGAGTTAATTTTGCTTCAGGTTCTGGTTCTAGTTCAAGTAACAGTGCAGCAATGTCATTTTCACAAATGAAAGTATTCTACGAAATGCTTGATAATCAAAAACTTATTGAATCTCAATACGAATTAGTGGGCGCAAATAGTCGTTATACTCAAAACAAAGATGAAGCCCTTTTAGTTTTAGATAAAAATCACGAAGTTGATGATTATATTTTATATGCACTTGGTTTAATAAGTGATGAACAAATGGACGAAAACTTAAAAGGTGTTATTTCTGGCGACGATAAAAAACATAAAATTGATTATAATACTATTTTAGAAAATCCAATAGAATATAAAATCATGACACAAAGTGATTACTATTTCCTTGACACAAATTTAAATAACTATATTGATTATAGATTATACGCTTTAAAGAGCCTTGGAAAAGACAGTGAAAATAACGATATTCCTAATCCAATTTATAATCTAGAAAAGTATGAAGAATGCAAAACACTTTTTGAAAACTCAATAAAAAGCACTCAAAATACAGTTAAAATCGTAGGTATTGTAAGACCAAAATCTACTACAGAAAATGGTTGCTTAGATGTAGGCGTAGCATATTCAAACACTTTAACTGATAATTTAATTGATTACTATAATTCACGAGATTGTGTTGTAAATGATGTTGTTAAAGCAATTGATAAAGGCAACCCAACATCAATTAATATT
>JAFWWV010000200.1 GCA_017523305.1 Clostridia bacterium | reverse complement strand
TATCTTCTTGTTTAGCGATAATAATGTTTTTAGATTTTGCTTTAAAGTGTTGAATAAAAGGTTGCATTTCTCTATGTGGGTAGAAGTATAAAAATTTATTATTTTTAACTAAAAATTCATCTAACTCTTTTGAATTTAAAAAGTTTTTCCAATGTCTATAAAAATCACTATCTAAAAAGTTTTGAGTTTCTACTTTTTCAGCACCTTCAATCATAGGACCAGCTTTATGAATATAAGTTCTCCATGTAGGCATAACCAAAATCATATCTTTATCTGTTATATCATCATGTAAACCATCAAATCTAGGAAAGCCTAAATATTGAACGATACCTTCTGGGTAACCAAACTTTTCTTTAATATAATCATATTCAGGTTGAGCAGTAGTTAAGAACATTTTTACTTTTGTGCAATTATAATAAAGAGATTTCATATCATTTTTAGTTACACCATGTTGAATAAAGTATGTTTTAGTTTTAAAAATACCTTTGTTTTCCATTAAATTTAAAAAAGCAGGGCAAGGTTTTGATGCTTTATTTGTACCAATGTTTTTGTTTGCAACTTGATACCAAAACCAATGACTAAAACTATTTGGTTGAATAGTTTTTCCTAAATAATCTACTTTATTGTAGTCGGGTGATTTTTTATTTAATACAAAAAAACACTTTTGTTCGGGATGGTTTAACCTTATGTATCTATAAAGCCAAAAACCATTGTCTCTAGCATCGTATTCAACTTCTTGTACAAGCCAAAGATTTTTAATAAAAATTTTTGTTATTAAGGCTGGAATAAGTGTTAAGGCCCATTTAAATAGTCCAGATATATGTTTCCATTTTAATCTTCTTTTTCTTATGTTTTTTTTCATATTTTCTTCAAACCTTTTATTTTTTATATTATTGTATTGTTCTAACTTTTAACCTTTTAATAAAGCCGTGTGTTTTTATCAATAAATTTAATAGAAAGTAATTTTTTGTTAAAAATACTTTTTTAAATATTTTATAAAGTTTTGGTAAAGATGAAAAATCTTTGTTCTCTTTAAATTTTAAAACAAAATCACTTTCTAATATATCTTTGTATATTTGTTTTTTTTCTTTTTTTGTATTAGAAGAATTTATAAAATTTCTTGATAAAATAAATAACATTCTTGTTTGTTCATAACAAATAGTTTTTTCATTAAAATAATTTTTATCTGTTATTAATGTTTTTATACAGTTAAGAAGAGTTTCAAATTGTAGTAAAAGTTTTTCATTATAAGCATGAATTATAGATGTTGTACGTTGTATATAGTTGTATAAAAAATCTTCAATTACAACAATTTTTTTACTATCAAGTAAAGACCCTAGGGTTATACAACAATCATCGCCTAAACTTACTTTTTCATCGCAATATTTTAAATTATTTTTAATTAAAGAACTTTTAAATAATTTATTGCACTTGTAAAGTGGAAAATATGAATTTATTTGATTAACGCTTTTCACTTTTATTTTTTCTAATTCTTCATTTTCAAAAACACCACAGATTTTATCTTCAAAAGCAGGTCTATTAATTGTTTTATTTGCATAAACAACTTTTATTCCACAAATACTCATATCAGCATTATTTTCTTTTAAAGGTTTATATAATTTTTCAATAGCGTTAAACTCATAATAATCATCAGGGTCGCAAAAAGTTGTATATTTTCCTGTAGAAAATTTAAATCCAGTTGTCCAAGCAGACATAACTCCACCATTTTGTTTGTGAATAACTTTTATTCGTTTATCTTTTTTTGCCCAGTCATCACATATTTTAGGGCAGTTATCTGGTGAGCCATCATCTACTAAAACAATTTCTAAGTTTTTATATGATTGATTTGTTATTGTGTGTAAACATTTTTCTATGTATTTTTCAACTTTATAAATAGGTACAATAACTGAAATTAAATCTTGTTCTTCACTCATAAAAAGTTCCTTTTAATTTAAAATATATTAACAAAAATTATGTTTTTGAGCAAGTAAAAAGGGTCAATGCTGTTTTTT
>JAFWWV010000199.1 GCA_017523305.1 Clostridia bacterium | reverse complement strand
TCTCCTAATTCTTTCGAATTATCTACAAAATTATATTTGCCATAATTATTATTCTTATTTTCTTTTGGTTTGCCCTTACTATGATTCTTTTTGCCTAAAGTCTTTTGTGGGTTGTAAGTAGGTTTTTTCTTGTAAAATATTGCTATTTGTTCGTGTTGTCTAAGTGGCATTTTTTTGGCATTTAAAAACACACTTGTCAATATCTTATTCCATACCAAATCATATTTAAACATTTTTCGATTGCTATTCACTAAGTCCACATAAAATAACCCTTGGCCAAAGAGTGCTATACAGCCATTTTCTTTAATTATTCTTTTATATTGTGTCCAAAGAGGTTCAAATGGTATTTTTATATCATTTTTATTTCGAGTGACTTCATAAGGCAAATCACAGCAGATAAAATCAATGCTTTTGTCTGGAATGTCTTTCATTTTTTCCAAACAATCGCCTAAAATTGCTTTTATTTCCATATTAATTCCTTTATATTTTTTTTGATAAATCTTCAATGTATTCGTTAATAGAAATATCAAATGGCCTTAAATTTTCTAATAGTTCTCTGACATTTATTTTACCACTTTCGTATATTGCTTTTTTTACACATTCTATTTTAGGAATATAACCAGGTCTTATTGCATATTCCCATCGAGCCCATTCCAATATTTTTTCTTCCATTTTTACTCCTATTCATCTTTTTTTCTTTCGCTTTGTCTATATTCATATGCTGGTATAAAATATATTGCCAATAAAAGGAATAATAGCCATAAGCACCTTAAGTCATTGGTAAAGTAACACATTCCAAAAACAAAACAAAGTATTGAAATTAATGCTATTATCCTACATATTAAACTGATTATTATTACTTTCATATTTTATTTCCTTTTATGTTTTCCATATTTTTATCAAAGTTTTCAAGTATTTTTAATATATTCTCTCTTAAGGATTTATATAAACTTTTTATATTTTCTGGGCCAGCATTTTCTTCCCAACCACAAGTGTATAAGAAATATTCATCCATACTTATTTCGTGTTTTATTTTTTCTATTGCATTTTTGTGAATTTTTAATTTTTTTCTTATAGAAGATTTTGTTTCATCATTTCCTTCAACATATTTACCAAGCATTTCTTGTTCTATTGGAGTTAGTTGCAATATATCGCAGATTTTATCATAATATTTTTTTAAAAAAGGTTTCTTTAAATTAATTACAGCACTAAAGTAAGGTCTGCTTATGCCCATTTTTTCAGCCAATTCTTTTTGGGTTATTGCCCTTGAAGAACATAATAGTTGAATATACATTTTTAAATCTTTTACATCGTAATATATAGAAGCATTAATTCCCATTTTTCTTATTTCTTTCCTTTTTATATTTTATAAAACATTCAAACCCACTAATAACATTATTAAAATCGGCTAAAAGTCTTTCTTCTTCTAAATCAAAAAAATCTAAATTTAATTTATTTCCTTCTAAAAATTCTGGTTTATAACTACCTTGCCTATAAACCAAAATTTTACCAGGAGTTAAGCCTTCTTCTTCAAGATTATTTGTATCAACTGACCCATCTTCAACCATTAATGTTCCAGCAGTAAGCCTATTCAAATATTCAAGTTTTCTATTTTTAACTGCATTATAGGCTCTTTGGATAGGAACTAATGCAGCCACCAAGCCTTTTTCTCCATATATATCTTTTTCAGTTATATAAGGGTATTTACTTTTTAACCTATGAATTGCTGGAAGAATTCTATTATAAACCCCATTTACTTGCCAAAAGAAGGTTTTCCCTTCTTCAAAAATTCCATTGTGACTATCAAAATGTATAAATTGTTCTCCATTTGCAAATCTCTTATGAAATTCTTTAATTATTTGTTTATTCATTGTAGAACTCCTTTTTAAATGCTTCTGCAATAGAACCAAAAACAACTGTCAAAATTTTGTCCCAGTCTATTGTTTCATTTTTTTCATTTACTATTTCAGAATATTTTAATTGCTTGACTCTTTCTAAAACATAATTACTTAATGTAATATTAAACTTATTCATTTGACTTAATCTCCTCTTCATCAATAAATTCATACATTAATTGTAATGCTCTTGAAAATTCTATTTCTTCTTTTACTTTCATATCTTTGTTAAAAACAGTATAAGTTGCACCAGGTTGGCCTAATTTTCTATTTGTATTGCAACCATAGCAGACTGCCTTTAATGCCAATAACTCTTCTTGTGTCATAATTATTTATCTCCGTTTTTATCTATCTCAATGTGGTCTCTAAAAAAATCGAATAAATCATTTATTTTTTGTGTCTCTTTTTCTGTGTCAAATTTTTCAAAAAGTCCGTCTTTGCTTACGAATAGTACATATTCTTTTTGCGATTCTTCTTCGATTAAATTAAGTGCCCAATTAAAAACATTTTCAAGGGTTTTAATCTGCTCCATTGTTAGTTTTATTTTATTATTCATTATAAATCTCCTTGATACAATTTCAATTTATAGCCTTTTTCATAATAAGTCTCGCTTAATAATTTTAAAGCATTTCTTTGTTCTTCCGTGAAATTATCTGGTTTTACACAAAATTCATTCCATACAGATGCACACTCAGAATAATTGCATAACCATTTTAAATAATCGTGATATGCTTCGTCACTCTCAAGTTCTTTTAAAAAGTTTTCTAAACCGTGTTTTGCTATGCAAACTCTTTTTAATTTTTCTTGATGACTTGGAACGGCATATTCTATTTGCCCGTTTGGTTTTATAATTACTTCTAAATAATTGTAGAATTCTTTTTTGTGAACATTTAAGTCAAATTTGCCTTGTAAAATTTCAATATCACTCATATTATTTTTCTTCACCTTTAAAATATATTCCTTTTTGATTAAGAAAATCCCATAGTTCTCTCCAAAACATTTGAGGTTTTTTAAGTGTTGGAACTATTTTTCTTGCCCAATCAATGTCTTTTTCAAAGAAAGATTCATTCAAATCATACCCAAGTTGCATACACCTTGTTAAGTAATCAAACTTTATGGCTATGTCTTTTGGATATGTTGAGTAATAAAACCCATTAGGGTGTGTCATATTACCTCTAATTTTTTGCAAATTCCACTCGTCATCTTCCATTTTCTTTTTAGCGATTTTAGAAATCATTTCAATGCCTTCAACTTCTAATCCATTTATTGAAAACCAGTCGCAAATGATTTCTCCATCAGTTTTATTATTAAATGATTGCATATCTACTAATTGCTTTAATGATGTCATTTGTTTAAATTTATTCATTTATTTCTCCTCTTTTTAATTCTTCCAACTTTGCTTCTGCTTCTTCTTTGGTGGCAAATATTCTAGTAAAATGTTGTTTTGTTGTGTCTTGTCCATCCCAAACTTCATAAAGTAAATGTGTATCTCTTATTTCAACTGGTAATACATCTGTATATGCAAAAGTATCAATAATTGCATAAACTTTGTCGCCAACCTTAAATTTTGGCACAATCGAATTTTTCAGTTGTTCTT
>JAFWWV010000028.1 GCA_017523305.1 Clostridia bacterium | reverse complement strand
AATATTGTAATCGTCTAAACTATCAAAAATACCAATATATCCCACTGGCTTATTATTTTCGTCTACAGAAACAAAGTATTTTCTTGTTTTTTGGTTAAATTCATCAAAAAAGCAATTTCTTGTCATTTTATCATTTTCAGGCATTACTTTGTTATGAATTTCAAAAAGTATTTCTGCAAATTCTTCACTAAAATCTACAACATTAAACATTATTTTTAGCCTTTTTTAAAAGTTCTTCTTCGGCTTGAGATAAAGCCAAATATATAGGTTTTAAACCGTTTTGAGTTAAAAATTCTTTCTTTAACTTTTTACTTTCTACATAATCAACATAATCTTTAGGGGTTAGAACTAACTTTGTAGCAATTATTTTAGTTGAAAAATTTTCATCTACCCCATAAGAAAATAGTGGCATTTTATTTTGTAAAATATAATTTTCTAATTCTTCAAGTGTAAGTAACTTTTGAATTTGTAAGACACCTGTTGATGAAGACTGTGCAAAATAATATTTTGTTGCAGTACTTTTAATAATTATAGCAAACGAATAACTTACTTTTAATTGTTTAATTACTGTATTTGCTAAAAGTTGTAAGACGTTTATTCCTATAAGTCTTTTTTGTGGATAAACACAAGAAAAAGCTTTAACAGTTGAAACACCTATTCTTACCCCAGTAAAAGAACCAGGACCTAATGCAACACATAAGTTATCGATGTTATCGAGTTTAACATTTTGTTCTATTAATAATTTTTCAATTTCTGGTAATAAATGTTTTAAATGTTTTGTATTTTTGTTTTCACTTGCTTTTATACCAGCTGTAGTATTTAAAATTACTTGTAGGTTTTCACTACTTGTATCAATAATTAAATCCATTTTATTTTTCCTTTATGTTTGCATAGTAGTATTTAACAACACTTTTTAGTATAAAAACATATTGTTTTTTGTACCATTTTTTATTAAATATTTTCTTCTACAATAATGTTTCTACTGTTTTTACCTAGTTTAACTATAGTTATTTTTTTGCAATTTTTAGGTAAATGAGTTTCTACTTTTTCAGGCCATTCAATAAATTTTATAGAAGTTGTATCATCTAAAATTTCATCAAAACCAATATTTATAACTTCTTCATCATCTTCAATTCTATACATATCAAAATGATAAAAAAGTTGTTGTTTATTATTTTCATATTTATTTACTAATGTAAAAGTTGGACTAGTAATATTTTTGTTAATACCTGCAAAATTTAAAATACCCCTAGTTAAAACACTCTTACCAGCACCCAAATCACCACTTAATAAAACTATATCTCCTGCTTTTAACGAAGCATATATTTTTTGAGCAGCTTTTTTTGTTGATTTTTCTGATGTTGTAACAATTGAAGATGTAACTTTTGATAAATCAACTTTTGAAGAAAATACATAAAAATATTTTTGTAACTTTTTAAAAAGTAATGGAAGAATAATTGTAACTATAAGACCAGCAACAAAATACTTTAAGAAACTAAAGAAAACTATTCCTGGTAATAATAAACATAAATAATTGTATCCAACCAAAACAATTAAAGTAATTGCAACTTTAAATGTTGTAAAAATTAAATTATTTTTAATTTGATATTTTATTCTTTTATTATCAACAAAAGTTCCTAATAATATAGAAGATGAAATACCAATAAACTCTAGGACTGCACTATTAGCAAAGTTATTAGTAAAAAGTTCTTTTACAAAAAAGAGTAAACTTACAAGTAAAAGTGGAAAACAAACTAAGAAAATATTTTTTATAGTTTTATCGCTTAACTTAACAAACTTAATTATAATAAGTGATAAAATAAAACCAATAGCAACGCCTATAATAACATCTAATAAAAAGTTATTAGCAAAATATAATTGAGTTAAACAAGTACCTAGTACAATTAATGTTAAAACTAAAAATAAAACAAATTTTAAAAAACTTTTACCAACATTATTTTTAAAAGAAGCATAAATAAAACTAGCGTTTGAAGAAACATTTATAGCTGTTGCAGATGGCATAGAACTACTATATGCGTTTCTCATAGATTGTAATGAAGCTTCTGCCTGATATGGTCTTGGTCTGTTAATAATATTTTTTAAGGCTAAGGAACCTACAACAAAACCTGTTGCATATGTTAACCAAAACTTATACCCTGTTTCTTTGTTTACAACTAAATATAACAAAGCAAAAAGCAATACAAAAAATGGTAGCTGACCAAAAAACTCAAATATTGTAGCTATCAATGTTAGTGTACTTGAAGCTAAACTTTGAAGATATACAACTAAATTCATTTATAATATCCCCTTATCCTTTTTTTACTTTGTTTTCTTTGCTTTTTGACTTTTTATCTTCTTTTTTAACCTTTGTAGGTTTAACTTTTTTTTCTGGTTTAACCTTTTCAGGTTTTACTTTTGGCTCTTTTGTTTTAAGTTCTTTCTTTTTTTCTTCTGCTTTTACTTTTTCAAGTTCTTTTTTTATTTTTTCAAAAGATTTATTGTTACTTCCTTCTGACAATAATTTTTCAATATTATAATAGTCTCTTTTTTCTTTTGTAAAAATATGTACAAAAACTTCGCCAAAATCTAAAATTATCCATTCGCTTAAATTAAAGCCTTCTCTATTTATTAAAGTAATAACTTTTTGTTTTTCTGCTTCAAGTTCAATATAATCCGCTAATGCTTTTGTATGAATTACGCTTGTTGCTGTTGCAACTATATTGTAATTTGTAACATTTGACATTTTTGTTGTGTCAAAAACAATTATATTCTCAGCTTTTTTATCATCTAAAAAATCACACAATTTTAATATTTTTTCAGGAACTTTCATATACAAACTTCTCCTTATAATATGTTATAACATACCAAAAAAAAAGACAAGCAATAAATAAAAAACATATTTTTTAAAAGTAAAATAAAATTTGTTTAAAAAATATATAAAAACAAATAATTGAATTATGAAAACTTTTAAATTTGCCACGATTATTGATTATATTTTTATAAACTTTTTATTTTTTTTAATATCTTTTGGTTGGATAAAATATTTTAATAAAAATATTACATTTTCTTTTTCGCTTAGCATTTTTTTACTTATAATTTTTAATATATTGCTTATTTTTTTTAACAGCAATAAAAAAACTAAAAAGAAAATTACTAAAAAACTTGAAGATGATATCGAACAATATATGTTAACCTTTTTATCTAATACAAAAGAAGAAAATTTAAAATTTTTTAATAAAACCATTAATAAAGAAAATAGTAAAATTTATTATAAGCAAAATTTAATTTGTTATATTTTTAATGATGAAAATATAGCCTTATCTCCTATTTTTAGAAACAAAAACCTTTTATTTGAAGATTTTTTAAAAGTTTTATCATATGCAAAGCAGTTAAAAATACAAAAATTGTTTGTTTTATGTTATGAATGTGACTCAAAAACAAAAATATTATTAAATAGTTTTAAGGATATAGAAATAAAAGTTTTAAATAAAAAATTAATTTATTTAGAAATACTTAAAAAAGCAAATCTATATCCAAAAATTAAATTTGAATACAAAGAAACTAAAAAACTTAAATTTAAACAACTTGTTAACGTAAGTTTTAACAAATCTAAAGCAAAAGGTTATTTTTTAAGTGGTCTACTCACTTTTTTTTGTAGTTTTATAGTTAGATATAATTTTTACTACATTTTTATGAGTTCCATTTTGTTTTTATTTACTCTATTTTGTTTTGTTAAAAAACAAGAAAACATTAAAAATGATTTTTTCTAAATAGAAAAACAAAAAAGCACTTTTAAAAAGTGCTTTTCTTTTTACAATACATGCTTTT
>JAFWWV010000198.1 GCA_017523305.1 Clostridia bacterium | reverse complement strand
TTTCTCTTTAACTCATTAAATACGTGGTCAATTACATACCATTTTGTATCCCAGTAATCGTCAGAACTACACCAAACTTTAACTGTAATTGTTAAAGCACTTTCGCCAAGGTTTGATAAAACTACACTTGGTGCTGGGTCAGTATAAACCATTTCGCAAGAATCAAGAACTTCGTTAATAACTTTTTTTGCAAGGTCAACATTACTATTGTAAGCAATAGTGAAGTCCATATCAACCCTACGTGATTTTAATGTGTTGTAGTTAATAACTTCAGAAGATAAAATTGTTGAGTTTGGAATTGTAATTTTTTTGTTGTCGCCAGTTTTTAAAACTGTGAAAAGCATTTTAACATCAATTACGCTACCTTCAACGCCAGCAACTTTAACCCAGTCGCCTTGTTTTAAAAGGCCTGTACTGATAACAATAAAACCATTAACAAGGTTCTTTAAGCTATCTTGTAATGCAAGTGAAATTGCAAGAGATAGTGCAGTTGCAACAACAGTAAGACCTGTGATTGAAATGCCAAGAGATGAAATAATGCTGAATATTAAAATTAAGTATAAAACAAATTTTAATATTGAAAGAACAAAACCTTGTAAAGCTTTATCAAGTTTTGTTTTACCAAGTTGTCTTTTTACAAGAGCCAAAATTAATTTTACTAAAATAAAACCAATTACAGCAATTGCTACAACAGTTACAATTGGTCTCCAGTTATTTTCAAACCAATTGCCAATAGAATTAAAAAATTCTTTCATAAAAATGCTCCCTTTAAATAATTTTTTTAAAAACTAAAAAACATAACAAATAGAACAAAAAACTACGTTTTTTAGCAATTTACACCAATAATCTACTACAAAGAAATTGCTAAGTCAAGAGCCAATTCGGCCATACCTAAAAAGTTTTTTTGCCTTTCTTCACTGCTAGTTGCCTTGCCTGAAAAAATCTCGTCAGAAACAGTGCAAACACATAAAGCTCGCTTGCCTGCCTTTTGTGCATTTAGGTATAGAGCAGCACATTCCATTTCAACTCCAGCAACTCCTAAAGATGCTTGTCTTTTTGATTCTTCAGGGGTGTTGTAAAAAGTATCTGAAGTGTAAATGTTTGCCACTTTAATTTTCTTTTTTGTTTTTTTAGCAACATCTTTTACTTTTTGTAAAAGTTCTGGGGAGCAAGGTAGGTTACATTCTCCATTTTTTTCATAATTATTTAAATAATTTGTGTTAGAAGTTGTGTTTTCTGCAACAATAATATCCTTAATTTTATACTCTGGTTGTAATGAACCTATAGTACCTGTTCTTATTGCGTTTTCTACACCATAAAAATTAAAAAGTTCGTAAGAATAAATGCCCATTGAAGCACAGCCCATACCTGTTGACATAACACTAACTGGTTTGCCTTTGTATAGACCTGTAAAACAATAGTTGTTACGAACTGAGTTTACTAATTGTACGTTTGTTAAAAATTTTTCAACAATAAGTTTTGCTCTTAAAGCGTCGCCTGGCAATAAAATGGTTTTTGCTATTTGACCAACTTTTGCGGCGTTGTGTGGGGTAGGGGTTAAATCTTTCATAAAAATACTCCTTTTAATTAAAGTTTAAAGTTTGTAAAAAATTAAGTCAAATTTTTAACTAAAATAATATAAAAAGTATATTAAATATTTTTATGATTTATTTGTGTTTTAAGGTTAACAAAAATTTATAGCCATTTTATTTGCTATTAAAAAATTTTGCATTTATAATTGAATAAAACAAAAGAAAGGGGATTTTATAATAAAATGTTTGCTGTTACTATTGATGGAAAAGCAGGTTGTGGAAAATCAACCTTAGCAAATGAACTAGCAAAAGAGTTAAATTTAAAAAAATTTAACACAGGAGCTGTATATAGGGGAATTACCTGTGAATATAAAAAGAATTTTGGAGATATAGAACCAACAATTAATATTATTGAAAATTTTGTAAAAAACTTAAATATTGAAGTTGTTTTTGAAGGCGAAACACAAAAAGTTATTGTTAACGGCAACGACTATACATATTTTTTAAGAGATGAAGAAATTAGTAACTTTGTTGCAAAAGTATCGCCATTTAATGATGTAAGAATAAAGGTAAGAGATATTCAAAGAGAATTTGCAAAAAATAATGATTGTATTATGGAAGGCAGAGATATTGGAACTGTTGTTTTACCTGATGCAAAATGCAAATTATTTATAACAGCAAGCCCTGAAGTAAGAGCACAAAGGAGATATGATCAATTAAAAGATACTCCAGACTGCCCAACATATGAAGAAATTTTAGAAGAAATTAACGATAGAGACAACCAAGATATAAATCGTGAACACGGAGCACTTCTTCCAGCAGAAGATGGAATTATTGTTGACAATTCAAACGAAACACTAGAACAAACTGTTGAAAGATGTAAAAAAATAATTTTAGAAAAAATGGGAAAATAAAAATTTTAACAAAATTATTAAAAAGTGGGGTTTATTATGATAGATAACAAATGTAAAAATTGTGGTGGCGAGTTAATTTATGATGTAGCTTCTGGAGAATTAAAATGTAAACAATGTGATACCATTGTTGATATTCCAGAGCAAAGTGCAAACGCTGTAAAAATTGATTATACAAGTTCATCAAAACTAAACACTAGTAATGAAGAATATGCACAATTTTCATGTGCTACATGTGGTAGAAAACACATTACACCTATAAACCAAGAGTTACATAACTGTCCTAGTTGTGGAGACTGTAACTTAGAAAAAAATGTTAGTGTTAGTTATATACCAGATGGAATTATTCCTTTTAAACTTGATAAAGAAAAAGCAATGCAAAGTTTTGCTCAATGGTTAAGAAAAAGATTTTGGGCACCTAACAACTTAAAAAAACTTGCTAAAACAGAATCATTAAAAGGAACATATTTTCCTTTGTATAACTATGATTTTAACTGTCATTCAAAATTTTCTGGTGTAGGCGTTAAAACAAAAACTGGTTTAGATGGTAAAAGTTATACAACTCGTCATAAATTTAAAGGCGAAAGGGAAGACTGTTTTGTTAACTATGTAGATAGCGCAAACGCAACAATACCTTCTGGCTTGTTAAGAGAAATGGCAAACTTTGATTATTCACAATGTTATGTGTATAGAACAGAATTTTTATATGGTTGGATTGGTTTAGATAACAACATTGATATTCATAACAGTTTTATAAAAGTTCAACAAACATCTAAACAAGAAATTGAAAAAAGAATTGAAAAAGATTCTAAATACGATAGAGTTGAAAATTTAATATGTGAAACCACTTATAGCGGTGTTAAGTATAATTATTTGTATGTTCCAGTTTGGGTAAATTACTATAATTATAAAGGCAAAGTATATAACTGCTTTATAAATGGTCTTACCGGTAAGGTTAGTGGAGATGCTCCAAAATCTTTCTGGAAAAGATTCTTTGCTATTTTGGGCCTTATTGCTGTTGGCGTCTTATTTTATTACCTTCTTGGATAAAAAACTAAATTGAAAAAACATAAAAAAAAAGAATATAAACGCATTTGTTTATATTCTTTTTTTTGTTAACAATTTTTACCCATTTCGTAGGCTTTATTTAACTCTGGTCTATTTAAAATTTCGTTTTGTTCGTGAACACCACCTACGGCTAAAGCTCCTTTTTCGGTGCAACCTTCAAAACAATCTCTTGTACAACCTCTCATTGATTCAAGTGTACTTTCAAGGTTTTTAGTGTCAGAATCCCAAGCTGTTGCAAACAAATAAATATCTGCACGAATTTCAGTGTAAAAAGGAACCAACCTATCAATAAAGGTTTTTAGTTGTGCTGACATACAGTAATAATAAACGGGTGTAGCAAAAACAATTACATCTGCTTTTAATAAACTTTCGCGAAGAGAAGTCATGTCATCATTTTGAAAACATTTTCCTGTTTTTTCACAAGCATAACAACCAATACAATATCCAATTTTTTTATCTTTTAATCGTACATATTCAA
>JAFWWV010000197.1 GCA_017523305.1 Clostridia bacterium | reverse complement strand
ACTTGAACTATTATCAACAAACAACTTAAATTCACCATTTTTAAATGAAGTTGCAAAATTATTTTTTACTTCTTCAACAGCAGTATTAACATTTTCATTGTTTATATATGATGTTATTTGTTGTATTGCAAAATCAAGTGCAGTTTTAAATGTGTCTAATTCTTTTACTTTATTTTCAACAAGAAGTTTTGCTTGAGTGAGAATACTGTCTGTTCCATCAGCATTTAAGCCGTCTTTATCACCATAAAAAAATATATATGCATCGCTTACTGCTTTTTCAAGATTTTCCATTTCAACATCATCAACTTCACCATTTAACCTTGCTTCAAGTAAAGTTTGTTTTGCTTCAATGTAAGAATTAAAAGCGTTTAAATAATCTTCATTATTAAGCATTAAATTTTCATAAAGGTTATTTAAATCTTCTGCTTTAGTTTCAAAAACAGAAATTTGTTCATTTAAATAAGTAGCAAATTTTTCATATACGTTTTCGCCTTCATAAGAACCCAAGTTAAATACAAGTTCTAAAAAGTCTAAATTTGGTAAATTTTCAACTTGAATAAATTCATCTACAATTGATTGAAATTGTGTTTTTAAAATTTCTTGATAACGAATTTCATAAAATAAACTTTTTAATTCTTGAGAATAAATTCTAGATGTTTCTTGTCTTGATTTTTTAATTTGCTCAATTAATTGTTCTTCACTCATTCTTAAAGCAACAACTTCTCTACAACTATCAATAACTAATGTTTGTAAATCACCTTTTGTTATTCTTTCAAATGAAGAAGTAAAATCAATGTTAAATTGGTCTAAATAATTTTTTGCTTTTGTTTTAATTTGATTATATAAAGTTATGGCACTATTTCCTGAAACTTCAATTTTAAGTTTGTTTTCTGATTTTTCATTTTCGCCAGAAACAATAAAACCATTTTCTTTTGCAACAGTTAAAAATTTTTCAACAGCAGAATTAATTGATTCTCCTACTTCAAAATTTGCGTTTACTAAAATAAAGTTACCTTCATCATTTGTTGCATTAAATGTTAAAACATTGTCATTTTTATCTAAAACAAATTCAACAGATGGATTTAATGAAATGTTAACTACTTTAGTAGTTTTTACATCTGGATTAGAGCCATCAGCACAACCAGTTAATATAAAACCAAAACCTACAAATAAAACTAATGCTACTAGGCAAGAAAATATTTTATTTAAATGCTTTTTCATATAAGTTCTCCGTAAAAAAAAATTTGAAATTACAAACTTATTTTACAATAAAATACTATTCCTTTCCAAATAAATTTTATAAAAAAAGCATATTTGTTAAGTTTAAACCAACAAATATGCATTATTTTTTTATTTTTTTAATAATAATTTTTGTAATTTTAAACACCTTTTTTTATCCATAGCTGGAACGCCTTGTAATTTATATTTCATACCAAGTTTTTCGTATTTTTCTTTTGCCATATCGTGATAAGGTAAAAGTTCTACTTTTTTTACATTTTTAATTTTTGAAATATATTCTTTTAATTTTAAGATATCTTCTTCTTTATCATTAAAGCCAGGAACTATAACTTGCCTTATCCATAAATCTTTTTGTTTTTCTTGGCAAACTTCTAAAAACTTTTCAAATTTATCAATTTCTCTTCCAGTTAGTTTTTTGTATTGTTTTGGATCAATTGCTTTAATATCTAAAATTACAGTATCAACATAGTTTAAAATTTCTTCATAGTTATCACCACAGCCAGAAGTATCTATTGCTGTATTAATTCCGTTTTTCTTACACAACTTTAATGTGTTTAATAAAAACTCACTTTGAAGTAATGGTTCACCACCTGAAAAAGTTACACCACCATCTTCGCCAAAATAACTTGTATATCTTTTAACTCTTTCAACAACTTGCGCTGAAGTCATTAAAGTTTTTTGAGTTTTTAAACTTAAATTTTCTGGGTTGTGGCAATATAAACATCTTAACGGACAACCTTGCAGAAAAACAACAACTCTTATTCCTGGTCCATCAACAAACCCTGTGGTTTCTATAGACGACACATTACCTAAAATTTCATCTTTAATATCTTCTTTTGTCATACAAAAAATTCTTTCCTTTATACTAGCATTTTACTAAACCACTAAAATTAATACAACCATTTTTAAATTAAAAAAGCCACTAGAAACCTAATGGCTTTTATTAATTTATTTTTTTATAATTAAACTTTTTCGTGGAAAGTTCTTGAAATAACTTCTTCTTGGTGAGCTCTACTTAATTT
>JAFWWV010000196.1 GCA_017523305.1 Clostridia bacterium | reverse complement strand
CAATATTTTTGTGCATAGTAGTCAAACACATCAATTTGTCCTTTATAAATATCTTGCAAATCAAGTGGAGAATAAACTATTTGACCTCTTTTAAACTTCGGTCTTATGCTGTCTTTCAGTTGTTCTTCAAGTTCTGCTATTCTTTGTTTGCTTTCAATTAAATAGTCAATCATTTTAGTTTTGTCTTTAAGTTTATTCCAAACATCACAACATTCTTGTCTAATTTGTGTTTCTTTATTCATACATTCTCCTTAATTATTTGCTATAAGATTTATAATTGCACATACAACTGAGCAAAAACTTCCAGCGATATTAAACCATAAGTGTAGAAGTTTTTCTCTTGTCTTTTTTATACAAACTGTCGTAATTGCTGCCGCAAAAAAAGCCATACCTATCCCAAAAAATATCCAAAATAATGTTTCCATATTATTTACCTTTCCTTTCATAGTTTCTAACCATAATATCGCAGATTTTAGATTTTCTAATATTATATTCTCCAGCACAAGGCAATTCGCACCCTACACAAGATAATTCATTTCTTAATTTTTTGCTAAAAAACAGTTTAATTTTTGTTTTTAATCTCATTTTTCTTTTCCTTTTTGTCTTCGTGTTGGTGGGTTAGTTCTGAGATTTGGTTGTCGATAAATTCATTAATAGCACTACTTCCAAACCTAAGAGTGTAATTATAATCTTTCACTTTCTCCAACTGCCCTACTGCGAAAGAGATTTTGTCTTGGTCTTTTTCTTTTAGGTGTCCATAATGAATTTTTGCTTGTTTTTCAAGTTGCTCATCATATTCTTTTTCAAGTTTAATAAGACTTTGAACATATTGTTCTTCTTTCTCTGCAATTTGCTGTTTGAGTTGCATAACAATATCTTTCGCACATTGTTTCATTTTTTCATATTCAGTCTTTTCAACCACATAGAAGTCTTTATCTTTCATTCCAAAGAGTTCTGCATATCGGTTAAGTTCCTTTTCACTCTCTGCAAGTTTTGCTTCAAGGTCGGCTACATATTTTATTAACTTAATAAAGAAATCAATATGAGTTGGGTTATAACTTTCATATAAAATATGCAACGAACAATCGTCAGTTTTACTAAGAACTACAACACCTTTATCTTTTTCGTACGGTTCTTCAACAACAATATAGTTATCATTAAATTCAAGTTTATATTCTTTACTCACTTTTCATCATCTCCTTTTATTTCCTTTTCATTTATATATTTAATGTATGAATTATAAATATTCATTACTTGTCTAATACCATTAAGTCTCGTAGGGCAATAATAAATTCTTTCGCCATTTTTATATGTTTTGTAAAAACTATTTAATAATTCTTTTTGAGCACTGGTTAATTTGGCCCCACAAACATTTTCAGCAAAATTAATTATATCAATTTCCATTTATAACCTCGACATTGTTTTCATTTGCATAACAAATTGTTGGTGCTTTAAAACCACCGTAATTGCCTTTTATAAGTTGAATTTCATAATATGGAGTTAAACCAGTAGGAAAACATTTTTTGATTATTCCAATGCCACAATAACCTTGAAATGCTCTATATACCTTTACTTTTGTTCCAATAGCAAGTTTTGGGTATATTAAAGCAGGTGCTGGTTGATATTTTGTTTTAGCCGATTGAATTTCTTTTTCAACTTTTTCTTTTAAATATTTTTCAACACCAGAAATCAAAGAAAAATTTTCAATTTCTTTTCTAATTGCTGGATGACTTCCAGGATTACATAGAAGAGTTGTGGAAAGTTTTACTGTTTTGTCAGAAATTTCTAATTCTTTTTCTAATTCCTTCTTTTCAACATCTGTATCAAAGCATTTTTGTAAATACAAATCAATCAAAGTATCTTTATCTAAATTTGATAGATATTCTTTAAATTCTCTTTCTTGTTGCTCTGTCATTATTTTTTATCCTTTTCTTCAATATATTTTAAAAATTCTTCTATATTTTCAAATAACTCTGCTACTGCTTCGAATGGTTGACTGCCACCACCAACAATTTGCTTATTATTTATTGAAGCGGTGTAGTATGTTTTATTTTCTATATCTTTTTTTTCTTCTATATTAAACAATTCAAATAAAAGTTTATATAATTCATTATTTGATTTTATTACTCTATCTGCTTTTTTAGTTATTTCTTTTAAACTTTCGTTTTCCTTTTTTAATTCTTCAACTTGGTTTTTTAAAAGTCTGTCCATAAATTCTTTACAATTTTGACATTTTGGTCTTGAGTTGATAATTACTCCCATATTTTATTCTCCATATTGTTTTAAGTATATATTTAATTTTGTTTCTACATAATTCAATTCTTTTTTGAAATCTTCTAAATAATCTTTGTCATTTTGTCTTGCAAGATATTTTATCCATTCAAAAAATGATTTTATAAATGGAATGTTATTATAACAAGAGGCCCAACCAGAAAAACCAATAAAGCCATTCTCGTTAAAAGATATTGCTTCTCTATTAGAAAAATATGTTCCATCTACTTCTATAAAAGCATATTTCAATCCATTTTTTAATACTTTACTCTTTTTTGTTTTTGCTCTCTCTAAAATAGAGTTTTCATTCCTTATTAATAATTTAGCAATTTCTTGATTTATTAATCTAGTGAGTTTTGATATATCATCTT
>JAFWWV010000195.1 GCA_017523305.1 Clostridia bacterium | reverse complement strand
TGGTAAAATTGTGGGAAAAGCTCTTGCCAACATTGTTTTTCCACTTCCTGGTGGGCCTATTAATAAAACGTTATGGCCACCTGCAGCAGAGATTTCTAAAGCTCTTTTTGCACTTGCTTGCCCTTTGATTTGACTGAAATCACCAATAACTTTTGTGTGCTCTTTTATATAATCATAACTTAAACTATCAACTGGTTTTATAGTTATTTCATTATTAAAAAATAAAACTAATTCTTTAATATCTTTTACTGCATAAACATCAAGGCCTTCAATAAATGAGGCTTCTTTTGCGTTTTCTAAAGGAATTATTACTTTTTTGATTCCTAAGTTGCGAGCAGTAATAAGCATTGGCAAAACACCCTTTACTTGCCTTAAAGAGCCATCTAAGGATAATTCACCTATAAAAGCAAAATCTTTTAAATAATTTTTACTAATAGAGATTTGGTTTGTTGCATTTAAGATTCCTACTGCAATTGGTAAGTCGTAATAAGAACCTTCTTTTCTTGTATCAGCAGGAGCAAGGTTTATAACAACTTTTTCTATAGGAAATGAAAAACCTTGATTTTTTAAAGCTGGAACAACTCTTTGTTTTGATTCTTTTATAGCAGTATCTGCAAGACCCACAATTTCATATGCAGGTAAACCACGATTAATATCTATTTCAACTTTTACCAAATAACCATTTAAGCCAACTAAACCAAAAGAATTAATAATAGATAACATAATTACATAATTTCCCTTTATAAATTATTATATAATCTTTTTAAAACCAAACCAAACTATTTTAAAACTTTTTTAATAAAAAAATAAAAACCTATTCAAAATTACGAATAGGTTTTTTATAATCAATATAAAATTATCTTTGTTCTTTAATATTTGTTGCTTTACCTGAAAGTTCACGAAGGTAGAATAATTTAGCTCTTCTTACTTTACCTCTTTTTAAAACTTCGATTTTATCGATTTTTGGGCTGTGTAATGGGAATGTTCTTTCAACACCAACACCAAAAGATACTCTTCTTACAGTAAAGTTTTCTCTTACTCCACCATTTTTTCTAGCAATAACAGTTCCTTCATAACCTTGAATTCTTTCTTTATTGCCTTCTTTAATTTTATAATAAACTTTAACAGTGTCACCAATACCAAATTCAGGAAGATTTTCTTTTACACTTTCTTTTTCAATAACATCAATAAGGTTCATTTTTAATGCCTCCATTCCAAATTGCAAATTATGATATCATAACATAATTAAAAAATCAAGTATTTTTTTGTTTTGTTACAATATAATTACGACTTTTAAAAAATATTTTTTATATGATTAATTTCGCTATCTAAATTATCTCCTAAAACTTCAATACAATCAAATCTAACACTAATTTTATCAAATAAATTGTTATATTTTAAGTACGAAATGGCCGTATTTTTAATTTTAAACACTTTATTTTTTGTAATTGCTTCTTTTGGTTGCCCAAAAGCAAATGACGACCTTGTTTTTACTTCTATAAAAACTAAAGTATCATTTTCTTTAGCAATTATATCAATTTCACCGATCTTATTTTTATAATTAGTTTGTATTATTTTGTATTTATTCTTTTTAAGGTAATTAACAGCTAAACTTTCACCAATATTACCAAGTCTTTTATTAAAAAACATATTAATAAATTTCCTTTTTTTTAATTTAGTTAACAAAGTTTTTTATAAAAGAATCTCTATGTATTTTACATTTACCATGTTGTTTTAAAGCTTCAATATGAAGTTTTGTTCCGTAGCCTTTATGCTTTTCAAAATGATATTCAGGATATTTTTTTGCTTCTTCGAGCATTAATCTATCTCTAAACTCTTTTGCTAAAATTGATGCTGCAGCTATATTATAACTTTTTGCATCACCCTTAATTATATTTTCTTGCATAGTAGTTGTATTAATCTTTACTGCATCAATTAAAACTACATAAGGCTGATTTTTAAGTCCATTCAGTGCTTTTTCCATGCCAAGCTTTGTTGCTTTTAAAATATTTATTTCATCTATTGTTTTTTCATCAATAGGTACTATGCAATAATCAATTGCCGTATTTATAATTTTTTCAAACAACTCTGCTCTTTTTTTTGCTGTTAACTTTTTGCTATCATTAATACCTTGAATAATGTTATTTTCATCTAAAGGCATAACAACACAAGCACACACTACTGGACCAGCTAAAGGGCCTCTACCTGCTTCATCTATACCAGCTACAAGACCAAAATCTTTATATTTATTTTCATATTCAAACATTTGTTTTTTCCTTAGTAAAAAAATTAATCTAAAATTATTTTACCTAATCTGCCTTTTCTAAAGTCATCTAAAATCAATGTTGCGCATCTATCATAATCTAGTTCACCTTGTTTTAAAAGACATTTTCTAACTTTACAAATTTCATCAAAAATTTCTAAAGTTTCGGCATTTTCATCAATTACAATATTATATCTATCTTCTAAAAACTTTTTATTAATATTAATTACATCTTTAATAAACCAAAAAGCTAAGTCAGTTGTATCAAGAACATCGTCTTTTATACTACCAATATAGGCTAAATTTCTAGCAATTTTATCGTTTTCAAAACTAGGCCATAATGTACCTGGAGTATCTAATAGAACTAGACTTTCGTCTACCATAACCCATTGTTTGCCCCTTGTAACGCCCGGTTTATTGCCAGTAATAGTTTTAGCTTTTTTACAAAAATTGTTGATTAAGGTGCTTTTTCCGACGTTAGGAACGCCAAGAACCATTGCTTTAATTGAATAATTTAAACCTTTTTCTTTTTTTTGTTCAAACTTATCTTTTAATAAATTTTTTGCTTTATCATATAAAATTTTTGTTGAATTTGATTCAACGCTATTTATACTAACAGCAATTGAATTGTTTGTAGTTAAACGTGTTTTAAACTTATTTAAAGCACTTTCTTCTACTAAGTCACATTTATTTAAAACATAAATTATTTTTTTATTTTTAGCTAAATTTGATAATTTTGGATTTAAACAAGATATAGGAGCTCTAGCATCTAAACAATAAAAAATTAAATCGACATTTTTTATTTCACTTTCCATTTCTCTTAAAGCTCTAGTCATATGACCTGGAAACCATTGAATAGTTGGCATAAATGCTTTCTCCTTTTGTTTAAAATCTAGTTATCATTTAATAAATCTGGTCTTCTTTGTTTAGTAATTAATAAAGATTGTTCTTTTCTCCATTTAGCAATTTCTTGGTGGTTACCGTTTAATAAAACAGCGGGAACTTCCTTACCCATAAACGAGCTTGGACGAGTATACTGTGGATATTCTAATAAATTATTATTAAAGCTCTCTTCGCTTGTTGTTTCTTCATTACCTAATACATTTGGAACGTATCTTGCAATAGAATCAACTAAAACCATTGCTGGTAATTCTCCACCTGTTAAAACATAATCGCCAATAGAAATTTC
>JAFWWV010000194.1 GCA_017523305.1 Clostridia bacterium | reverse complement strand
TGGCAGTGAATTATTAGCAACTTCATTTGATTATGGTTCAACCCCAAGTTATACAGGTTCAACCCCTGTTAAACCATCAACAGAAAGATACAATTATACATTTAGTGGTTGGAGTCCAGAATTAACCACTTTAACTGAAAGTGTAGAATACACCGCAGTATTTACTGAAACTTTAAGAAAGTATATGGTTGTATTTGCTGCAAATGGTGGTGTAGAAGTAGACACTAAAGAATATACTTACGAGCAAGTTTTAGGTGAATTACCACAAACAACTCAAACTGGTTATACTTTTGAAGGTTGGTATACTTCTTTAACAAATGGTGTAAAGGCTACACCTGAAACTGTTATAAAAGGCAATACAACATTTATTGCAAAATGGTCAGTTGTAAATTACACATTAACATATGCTTTAGATGGTGGTTCTTTACAAAATCCAGTTAACTCTTATAACATAGAAACACCAACATTTACTTTAGAAAAACCTACAAAAACTGGTTATAACTTTGCAGGTTGGATAGTAAATCAAGGTGACGAACCTAACTTAGATATGGTTATTGAAAAAGGTTCTACAGGTAATAAAACTTACACTGCTGTTTGGCAAATACAAACATTTATAGTTACTTGGAAGAATTATGATGGATCAGTTATTGTAACCGATAGTGATGTTGAGTATAACACTATTCCAACTTACACAGGTGAAACCCCAGTTAAACCATCTAGTTTAGAATATGATTTTGAATTTACAGGTTGGTCCCCAACTATTACAAATATTACAAGTGATGCAACTTATACTGCTGTGTTTATTTCAAATTTAAGAACTTATACTATTGCTAAAGGTCAAATTGAAAACGGCGAAATTTCAGTTGCTGAAAGTGCTAAAGTAGGTGAAGAAGTTGTTGTAACTGTAACTCCTGCATCTGGTTATCTTTTAAATTCATTGTATTATATTGACGATAATAGAGAAAGAACATCTATTGAAGATAATAAGTTTAATATGCCAACTAGCGATATTACTATTTATGCTGATTTTAGATATGTTGGTCCTTTATATGAAATTCAACTTTCAGGTTCCGTTACTAGTCTTGGTGGAATTTCAGTTTCACAAACACAAGCTTATGAAGGTGAAACAATTTCACTTGTTTTTGCAGACGATTTTGTTGCTCCACCAGGAACAGAGTTAGGTTTTAAATATAAAGAGTTAGGTTCTTCTTCAGAAAACTATAAAATGTTTGGTTTAAGTTTTACTATGCCTGCTTATAGTGTTATTATTGAAGTAGATATTATGGATCTTTTCTTTACTATTAGTAAAGGTTCTACAACTAATGGTAGTTTTACAGTTTCTACTAATGCAGGTTATTACAATGACATAATTACAGTAACTGCAACACCTAATACTGGATATGAAGTATCAAGAATGTACTACATAGAAGCTGGTGAAACTGCAGAAGTTGAGTTTGATACAACTTTCAATTTGCCAGCAAACGATATAACTGTTTATGTTGAGTTTGTTAAATCTTTATATAATATTTCTATTAATGAAGCAGATGGCGAGTCTGTTGTAAAAGGTGCAACATTATCACATACACAAGCAAACTATGGCGAAACTATTACAATTACATTGCCAGAAGATTTGACTGTTCCAACAGGAAAAAGTCTTGTTGTTGAATATGTTGGAATATCAAATGATATTGAAGTAATTGAAACAATTGAAAATCTTACTTTTACAATGCCTGATTATGATGTAGAAGTTTTAATTTATTTTGTTGATATTTACTATTATGTTTATACAGACCCTACTACAGAAGGTAGTTATGAATGTAATTGTACAAGTCAATGTTATAACTTTTTGGTAAAAGTAACAGTAACACCAAATGAAGGTTATGAAGTTTTAAGGGTTTATTACAATAAAGTTGGTGACGCAGAACAAGTTAATATTGAAAAAAGTTCAAATACTTATAATTTTATTATGCCAGCAAGTGATGTAATTGTTTATGTTGAGTTTGGTGAAATAACTTCATACACAATTACAACTGTTGTTGAAGGTGATGGTTCAGTTTCTTGTCCTACTTCATGTGTTGGTGGAAAAGATTTTAATATTATAATAAGTACCACTAATGCAGATGTAAATTATGCAGTTGTTTATTATGTGGGTGAAGTTTCTAACGAAAAAGTAATAGTTTTAGAAGGAGAAAAACCTACTTCAAGTTTCCCAAAAACAAACACAAAAATGCCAAGAGAAAACATCACTTTATATGCAGAGTTTTATGAACCAATAAGTTACTCTATAACTAATGGAACTCTTGTTGAAAGTGTTCCTCGTGCTGTACCAGGAAGAGAAGTTAAATTTATTGCAACTGCAAATTTTGTAGAATTTGTTGTAAAATCTGCTACTTATATTGGAGCTTATAGTGTTTCGGATGTAATAAGTAGTACTAAACTTGAAGATGGAAGTTATGAATTTAGTTTTGTAATGTCTGAAACAGGGGCTGTAAGAGTTATTTTTGGTTTTGCAACTCATACTATTACAAAAGATGAAACCATTAACGGTAGTTTCAGTTGCCCAAGTACAGCAGATTATAATTCAGTAGTAACAGTAACAGCAACTCCAGATCCTGGATATGAAGTACTTGAAATGTTTTATTGTAAAGCTAATGGTGGTGGATTAGAAGTTTGTTTTGATTCTACTTTTACAATGCCTGATTACGATATAATTATTTTTGTTGTTTTTTCAAAAATAGAAAATGTATATGTAATTACAAAAAATATAACTGGCGATAGTGATGTTACTTGTGTTGAAACATCTTATGTTGGCGAAGAAGTAAATGTAACTTTATATGACCAAAATGAAATGGTTGATTGCTATGAAGTTTATTATGTAGGTAAAACATCTCAAACAAGGGTAGACCTTTTTGATAATTATGTTTCTCCTATTGAAATACTTTCTCTTACCTTTACTATGCCTGAAGAAGATATTACCTTATATGCAATAGCTTCTTATTCAATTTCATTTATGCTTGCTGGTTGTACAGTTGAAGAAAGTATAAATCACGCTATTTCAGGAGAAGAAGTAACTTTTGTAGTAACTGTAGATGATGAAAATTACGTTCTACAAGAGGCAAGTTTCAATGGTGCTTATATTTTTGATACTTTAGAATCAAAAGAAAGAGCAGATGGTAAAGTTGAATTTAGTTTTGTAATGCCAAGTGAAAGTGTTGTTGTACATATTAACTATGAAGCACCTACTTTTAATATAACAAAAGGCGAAACAGTTAATGGTAGTTTTACTTGCCCAAGCACAGCAAAATATAACTCTAAAGTAACTGTAACAGCAACACCAGATCCTGGATATGAAGTTTTTCAAATGTACTACTATAGAGATGATGATCCTTTAGAAATAGAAAACGCATTTAGTTCTACTTTTACAATGCCTGATTGTGATGTAACTATTTATGTTGAATTTGTTAAGGCTTCATATACTCTTAGAGTGGAAGAAGTATTTGGTTTTGAAAATATAGATGTAACATTATCTAAATCTACAGCAAATTATGGTGATACAATTACAGTTTCTCTTCCAGAAGATTTAGAAACACCAGAAGGAAGTTGTGTTAAACTATATTATATTTCTGATGATAAATTTGAATTATATAATGCTTTTGTAGAAAATTTAACTTTTACAATGCCTAGTTATAATATAAAATTGCATGCATACTTGGATAATTCAAATTATACAATTTCAAAAGGCGAAGTTACTAATGGCAGTTTTGAAGTTTTAAATATTAATAATAAAGATATTTATGTTAATGCAACAGCAGATAGTGGTTATGAAGTAGAAAGAATGTATTACATAAAATCTGGCGACATAGTAGAAAATGAATTTGATTTTTATTTTGAGTTGTCAAATGCTGATGTAACTATTTATGTTGAAATTTTACCTATTACTAGTAATATTATTCTTGCAGAAACTGCATATTCAATAGAAGGTGTAACATTATCTGCTTACAGGGCAAATACAGGGGACACAGTTACAATTTATCTTCCAGAAGATTTTGTTCTTCCAGAAGGAAAATTAATATATCTTGAGCATCGTAACCGTTTTGATTCTAACACTACTTTAGATTCTTTCACTTTTACAATGCCTACTGCAGATATTGATCTTTATGTAGAAATGTATGATTCTGGGTATACAATTTCAAAAGGCGAAACAACTAACGGTAGTTTTGAAGTTTTAAATATTAATGATAAACATATTTATATTAATGCAACAGCAGATAGTGGTTATGAAGTAGAAAGAATGTATTACATAAAATCTGGCGACACAGTAGAAAACGAATTTGATTCTTATTTTAAATTATCAAATACTAATGTAACTATTTATGTTGATTTTGTTTACACAGTATATTCTTCAGACAACTTATTTAAAATTCGTGTAAATGATACCAGTTTAGGTAGTGTAGAGATTATTGAGCCAAAACTAGTAGATGCTGGATATAATATAAAAGCAACTCCAAACGCAAACGCAAATTTTGTGGGTTGGAAAAATGAAAGTTTAGATGGCGAACTAATTTCAACAACTAGCGAACTAACTTTATATAAAGGCACATTCACTTGTTTTTATGCTATTTTTGAAGAAAAAGCAAAATATAATATAACTATAGATACTATTGATATTGGTTCAGTTTATTGTCAAGAAACTGCTTATGAAGGTGAAGAAGTAAAAATTGAATTAGTTCCAGTTACTGCTACTTCAGGTTATCAAATTCATATTGTTGGCGAAAACACCAATATTACAGCTACAATCAATTCAACAACTTATACTTTTACAATGCCTGGAGAAGATGTAAACATTACAATTGATTTTAATTCTAACGAACCAATGTCTTTAAATAATGTTTGAGTTGCTGGTGGGTGTATATAAAAAAGCAGATATTGCTTATTCTAAATTAAATAAAACTAGTAAACATACTAACTAGTGCAGTGAGTAACTGTTTGTGTTAATTTTAATAAAAGTTAAACATTTAATTTAAATTAAGATAAAATTTTAGATACTAATTGTATTTATTTGACAAAAAAGTGTTATTTTAATATTATGAATTTATTAAAAGGGGAAAAGAAAATGTCAGAACATTATTTTTCAGAAGAATTATCACAAAGACAATTATCAGTTGTTTTACATTATATGGATATTTTAGGTGCAACACCTGATGATATGCACTTTTTAAAAACAGAAGAATATATAGGCGATTTATTCCCAGTAGACTTAATTGTTTTTGAACCAACTCAAAAATTTAAATACTATACAGTAGCAACTGTAGGTTTAAGCGAGTATAGGTTTAATAATAACTTTGCAAGAAGCGAACTTATGATGACTTTACCTTTAACTTGGAAGCCTATTTTTGATAAAGAAGAATATTATTGGGCTCCACAACTTTTAAGAGATATTGCTTATTGTGTTGTTGGCAGAAAACAAGGTGTTAATATTGGTCAAGTTTATTTGTTAGAAAATCCTAACAAAGAAGCTAAGTATACTGAATTCTCTGATGCTATTGGTGGTATTATAACTTTACCAGAAATGTACCCATTAACTATGTTTGAAAGGGAAATTGGCGAAAGTTTTACAAGGTTCTTCCAAGTAGTTCCTGTCTCTAAACCTGATGTTCAAAAAATGGATGAAGTTGGTCCACTTCAATTTATTCAATTTGATTTGCACGACTCTGAAAATCCATTAATGGTTGTAAAGCTAAAGGAAAAACAAGTTGAAGGTATTGATAAACTTATTCAACAAAACGAAACATCATTAAAAGGTACTAATGATAACAACTAAATAAAACAAAAAACAGGTTTTGATTAACCTGTTTTTTTTGTTTATTTTATAAAACTTTAAAAAAGTAAAATGTAGATATAAATCAAAAAAATCTTTTAACTGGAGATTTATACCCACAAGTGTATTAAGCACTTATTAGATGTTTGTTAAAAATAGTATATGCCTTTTTTAACAAATATTTTAATAAGGGTATAAGACTAAGTTTTTTTATATAATTTAACTAATTAATATAGTGATTATAGTTAACTTGACTTTTTTTATTAATTTATATAAATTAAACTTGTATAATAAAAGCATTTTAAAAGGTAAGTATGAGAGTTTTAGGTATTGACCCTGGTTTTGCTTTAGTAGGCTTTGGGGTAGTAGAAGAAAATAACGGGCAATTAACAGCACTTGACTATGGTGTAATTTCTACACCTAAAGAAGAAAGTTTTTCAACAAGGCTAGGTATGATTTATAAGGGTATGTGTGACCTTATTGATACTTATAAACCAGATGCAATTGCTATTGAAGAGTTGTTCTATTTTAAAAACCAAAAAACTGTTATTCCTGTTGCTGAAGCTAGGGGCGTTATTGTTCTTGCTGGTATTCAAAAATTAGGCAATTTATATGAATACACTCCACTTCAAATTAAGCAAGCGTTAACAGGTAACGGCAGGGCAGAAAAAAAACAAATTCAATATATGGTTACAAATATTTTGGGGTTAGAAAAAACTCCAAAACCAGATGATGCTGCTGATGCTGTAGCAGTAGCGCTTACTCACTTACAAACCAACAGCAATTTAGTTGATAACAGAATTTAAGTTCTTTGTTTAAAAATATAATATAAAAATAGTGGTGGAGAAAGTAAATATGAAAATTTATT
>JAFWWV010000193.1 GCA_017523305.1 Clostridia bacterium | reverse complement strand
GTTGTGGTTGGTCTTAACTGTTTTGCGTCACCAGCTACAACAATATTTTTACCCCTAAAAATTGAAGGAATTGTATTTTCAATGAATACTTGAGAAGCTTCGTCAAATAAAACAACATCAAACAAATTCTTTTTAAGTGGTAGTATTGTTGAAACATTTTCAGGTGAAAGTAACCAACAAGGGAAGAGTTTAAATAAATACTTTCCATAAACTTCAATAGTTTTTCTTATTGGCCAATAGTTTTGCTTTTTAGAAATTTGATAAATGTAATCTTTGCACTCAAGACTATTATCAATAAGTTTTTTATATTCTTCATTAAAACTTTGTTCTGCAATCTTTTTACTTAAGTCGTTTTGTTGTTTTTTCAAACTGCTAATTCTTGCTTTTATATTTTCAAAATCAACAATTGAAGAAAGTTCTAATTGTTTAGTTGATTCATATTGAGCAATTTCATGGTAAAGCCTTATTGGTAAAATTTTACTTAAAAGTTCTTTATATTTTGCATAAGAATTTGTGTTTTTATATGCAAAATTAAGAACCAATTTTTGTTGCTCGTCAAGGTGCTTTAAAGTAAGGTTTGTATCTTTAAGTTCTACATAATTATCAACGGCAGTAAGTAGCAATTTTAAAATAGTATTGTTTCCATTTAAAATACTATCAATTGCCATTAAATAACCACTTTCGGTAAGAACCTTTTTCAAAAAATCAAAGTCAGCAATATAATCATCAATTGCTTTGATTGTTTGATTAAAGTTGTTTTTAATTTCCATTTCTTTTTTGTTCATTTTATGTTTTACAAAAGGGTAGAGTGGGAATATAAAACAACTAATTTTTAAAAAGTTATCAAGTTTAGGGTGTTCAAACTTTGCAACTAATTTTACAAGAGGCTTTATGTTCTTTGCGTTTTTAACTTGAGAATAATATGTTAAAACGTGTCTTGAGTATTTATATTTTGCAACATCAAATAAAGCTTGACGCTCAGTTAATAAGTTATTTAATTTTGTTTGAGCTTCAGCCACAGTATGTACACTAAGGTCATCTTTTAAGTGGTCGATAAAAGGATTTTTCTTTTTATCTTCAACAAAATTATAATAGAGTTCTGCTTTGTTTTTTTCTTTTAAAAAGGAAAGCGCTTTTGTTAAATCGTTATATTTTAAAGCCATTAAATTTTTATTTTTTAACATAGCTTTATATATGGTGTGTTCAAAAGTGTTTTTGCCTATTTTATATGAGTTGTAGTACATATCTTGAAGAGAAATACCAAAATCAGTTTTTTGATTTAAACAGTTTGAAATTATTTCAAGATTTTTAGTTTCAATATCTATTTGTTTTATTGTGTCATATAATTCTTTTTGAAGCGAAGAATTAAAGTTTGAGTTAATTATTTTTTGGTGAGCATCAAAACATCTTTCGTAGAAAAGTCGTTTTTCTTTTTCAGAGTTAATTAAAAACATAGCCTTGCTATTTAATGTTGAAAGTCTGTTAAAAACAACATCAAGGGCGGCCCTTTTTTGAGAAACAACTAATACCTGTTTGTTTTTGCCAATAGAGTCAGAAATAATATTAACAATGGTTTGTGATTTACCTGTTCCAGGTGGGCCATAAATAACCATATTACCACTTTCGTTAACCTTTTTAACTACTTGTTCTTGTGCATAGTCAACATTATTAATTAAATATAAGTTACTACATTTATTAGGTTTTTGTTTACGTGCTTTAATGTTTAAAAGTTCGTTAATACTGTCGTTTGTTAAGTGCTTTTTTTCTAGAGCAGAGTAATCGGAATATATTGCATTTGCCAAACTACATCTTGATAATAAACATAGGTGTTTTATTTCCATTTTATCTCTAACACCAGGTTCAGGATAACGATTATAGTTAAACATATTTTTGCGTGGTTCAAATTGAAGTTTTACACCAAAACTTTTTAAGTAACTGAGTAAACTTGGAATATCTTTAAACCTAGATTCAAGGTTATCAAACTCCATATCCATATCTTGCAAGTTAAGTCTTTGACTATCTGCAATAGCAAGCATAAGAGCTTTGTTTAATTGAACTTTGTCTCCGTATTTTAAAAAGATGTTTACGTTATTGTCGTCAATTACATCTATAACAACAGGGAACATAAGAAGGGGTGCTTTAAAAGTATAATTTCTTACCGAACCATAAACAAAAGGGTAGCATAAAAATAGTTCATATCTGCCAGTTTCTTTTTCAATTTCACTAATCTCTCTTTTTAAAGTTTTTAAAGATTGTATTTCTTGTTCGTAAACTTTTTTAGAATATTCTTTTTTTGCTTTTAAATATTTTTGTTTTTCTTTATCATCAGTAAATTCTTGGTCAGGATATTTTTCGTTTACTTTATTTGCTGCCCAAATACCATCTTTTGTTTCTTTGCAAATAAGTTTAAATGGTAGGCTTTTGCCTTTCCATAAAAGATCCAAAAGTTCTTCTGCTTTTTCTGGCATAGCATACAAAATTTTGCCTACGTCATAACCATTTTTTTTATTAAAATTTTTAAGGTATAAACTTCTGTTTTTACCACTAATTTCTATTAATCTTTCTTTATAATATGTATAAATACTTTTCATAGTTTTTCCTTAAAATAAATATTGAAAATTATAATATAATTTGTCATAATTTACAAGCAGTTAAAATGTTGTTTAAAGTATAAAATTTTTTTTATTTAAGTTTAACAAATTTATTTTTAGTATATGTTTTACAAAAAAAATGTTATAAAATTTATGTTAAAAATTTAATTAAAAATAAATTAGTAAAACATTGTTAATTTGTGTTATAGTTATAAAAAGGATAAAGAGTATGAAACATTATAAAGTTATTATAATAGGTGCCGGTGCTAGTGGTGTAATGTGTGCATTACAAACAAAGCAAAAAGATATTGCTATTATTGATAAAAATACAAAACCACTTAAAAAAGTTTTAGTAACTGGCAATGGTAGATGTAACTTAACAAACTTAAATTTAACTAGCAAAAATTATAATCAAAATATCGATAAATTTTTATTAAAATTTAACGAAAAAAACACCTTAAAATTTTTTGAAGAAATAGGCCTTGAAACTTTTGCTGACGAAGAAAATAGAGTTTATCCTATATCAAATTCTTCAAAGTCTGTAACTGATGTTTTAATGCAAAAATTAAATAATAAAGCAGATTTAATTTTAGGTCAAAGTGTTGAAGATGTAGAAAAAACTCAAGATGGTTTTGTTGTAAAAACAGATATTGAAAGTTTTTCTTGTGAAAAATTAGTAGTTTCAACTGGTGGAAATAGTGTTGAAAATATTTTTAAAAACTTAAATATAAAATATAAAAACTTTTATCCAAGTTTAGTTGCACTTAAAAGTAAAGATGTTAAAGATTTAAACGGAGTTAAAGTTTCAAATGTTTTAGTTTCAGCCACAAACAATAAAGGAGAAACTAAAAAAGAAAAAGGCGAAGTTTTATTTAAAGATGGTGGTTTAAGTGGAATTGTTATTTTTAACTTGTCATCTATCTTTGCAAGAAATTGTAATTTTAAAGGGTTAATTCAAATAGATTTATTGCCTGATTTATCACGTAATCAATTAGTTGAAAAACTAGAAAAAAGAAAATCTTTAAATGTTAACTTAGATAAATTTTTTGTAGGTATGTTTCAAAACTCAATTGCTAATGAAATTTTTAAACAAACAAAAATCAATACAAATATAAATTCACAAAAATTAAATAGTGAACAAATTTCTCTTTTAGTTAACACAATTAAAAATTTGAAGTTTGAAGTGTATGACTATTTTGATAATAACCAAATACACAGTGGTGGTGTAAGCTTATCTTCTTTAGATGAAAACTTAATGAGCAAACAAATTAATAATTTGTATTTTACTGGTGAAGTATGCGATGTTGATGGTGACTGTGGTGGCTTTAACTTACAATGGGCTTGGACAAGTGGATTTATAGTGGGGGATAATTTATGATTAAATTAGACCAAATTGCACTGCCAATAAAATATACAGAAAAAGATATTGAAAATGCAGTAATAAAAACATTAAAAATAAAAAAAGAAAATTTACAAAATTTTGAAATTTTAAAGCTTTCAATTGATGCACGTAAAAAACCAAATGTTAAATATGTTGCTTCTGTAGGTGTAACATTAAAAAACAATTTAGAGAACAAATTTCAAAAATTTAAATATGAAAAATTTTCAAAAAAACTGGAATATAAAAAAATAAACAATAACAAAAAAATAGTTGTTGTTGGTTTTGGCCCAAGTGGAATGTTTGCAAGTTTAACTTTAGCTAGAATGGGATTTAAAGTAATTGTTGTTGAACAAGGTAAACCAGTTGATGAAAGAGAAAAAGACGTTTTAAATTTTTGGCAAAACAGAAAATTAAATAAATATTCAAATGTTCAATTTGGTGAAGGTGGCGCAGGAACATTTAGTGATGGTAAGTTAAATACAAACTTAAATAATGATTATTGTAAAATGGTTACAAACGAGTTTTATAACTTTGGTGCACCTAAAGAAATTACTTATTTAAACAAACCACATATTGGTAGCGATAACCTAAAAAATATTGTTAAAAATATTCGTAATCATATTATTTCACTGGGTGGAGAATTTTTATTTTCTACAAAATTAAAAGACATAAAAATTAAGTCTAACCAGTTAGACGGTATTATATTGCAAAATGTAGAAACTGCTGAAATAAAGGAACTTAGCACAGAACAATTAGTTTTGTGTGTAGGTCATAGTGCAAGAGAAACATTTGAAATGTTATATAATAAAGGGGTTGAAATAAAGCAAAAACCTTTTGCTATGGGTGTGAGAATTGAGCAAAAGCAAAGTGAAATAAATTTAAGTCAATATGGTGTAGAAAGTGTTGATGGTTTACCAAATGCTGATTATAAATTAGTTGCACATTTACCAAATGGAAGGTCTGTATTTTCGTTTTGTATGTGTCCTGGTGGAGAAGTTGTTGCAAGTAGTAGTAATGAAGGCGAAATTGTAACAAATGGAATGAGCAATTTTAGCAGAGATAAGGAAAATGCAAATAGTGCAGTTCTTGTTAATATAACACCAGAAGATTATAATTCAGATAACCCATTAGCAGGAATATATTATCAAGCAAAATATGAAAAATTAGCTTATGAACTTGGTGGTAAAAACTTTAACGCACCTGCTGAAAGTGTAGGCAGTTTTTTAAAAAATAAAGATATAAAAACAAATATTAATTTTACTTACAAACCAAATTTAACTTTTTGTAAAATTGAAAAATGCTTGCCTGAAATAGTAGCTGAAAGTTTAAAGTTGGGTTTACCAGAACTTAATAAAAAACTTAAAAATTTTGCAAAAGATGAGAACTTGCTTGTTGCAATAGAATCTCGTTCAAGTTGTCCTTTAACTATTGTGCGTGATGAAAACTTTGAAAGTAATATTAAAGGTATTTATCCTGTTGGTGAAGGGGCAGGCTATGCTGGAGGTATTATGTCAAGTGCGCAAGATGGTATAAAGGTTGCAGAAGCAATTTATAAAAAAGAAATAAACTAATAAAAAAAGAGAAAGTTAAAATAAAAAACTTTCTCTTTTTTATTTACATAAAATAATTATTTTTTAAACATATTTGCTTTAATTTGTTTGCTTTTTCATAAGACTGTTTGTAATAATCTTCAATGCTTAAATTTAAGTAGTCGTTTTTATAAATTGTTTCAAGAGTGATAGGTCCTTTATAACCAGCATTGTGTAAGTTTTTAAGTGTTTGTTCCCAATTAATACTTCCGTCAAAAGGTAATTTATGTTGGTCGCTACTACCATCGTTATCGTGCAAGTGGATTGTAAATATTTTATTTTTAAAATAATCCCAATCAAACTGGTCTTTGTTATGACAATGTAAATGACCAGAGTCAAAACAAATACCTAGGTTTTTTGTATTAATAAATTCAAGCGCTTGTTTTAAAGGTTCTATAACTCTTTTATTTTCAAGCGAAACTTTTATTCCTAATTCTTGAGCCTTTAAAACAATTTTTTTAAATCTTTCTAAACCAACTTCGTTTGGATGTTTAACATCTTCTTTAGTTGTAAAGTGCATTACAACGCTATTTATATTATTTTCTTTGCAAAATTCTAAATCTTTTAAATATTGTTCTGTAAGTTCGTCGCCTTTTTTATCTTCTAACCACATATATTTTAAGTCGTCATAACCTAGGTGAGCAAATTCAACTTCTAAACCCAATTCTTTGCAAAGTTTAAATTGTTCCAACTCGTTTAATTGCCAATTTTGATGGTACCATTGAATAAAAACGCCATCAAACCCAGCTTTTTTTATTGCTTTTAAGGTAGATATCATATCCACATTTTCATTTTCGTTTTGTACGCATTGAATAAGTTTTATCATTTAAAAGTAATTCCTTTTTAGTAAATTAAAAATTATTGATTTTGTGTTTTAAAATAATTTTCACTTGTGAGTTCGTAAATGTGCATTTCGTAATTTAAATTATCATAATCTCTAGTTTTTTGAACGGTTTGAACATAACTAAAATTAAACTTTTTTTGAAGGGAATTTGATGAAACATTTTCCTTCATAGCAGTATAAATAACTTTTTTAGCTTTGCATTCATAGAATAAATATTGTAACATTCTGCTTAATACTTGAGAACCATATCCACGACCTACAAAGTCGCAACCGATACCTAAACCACAGTCACCATAAACTTGAGGTTGCTCTTCAATAAAACCTACCATACCAATACTTTCGCCAGAAGATTTTTCAGTAATTATAAAACAAGGTTTATTTACTTCAAAATCAATTGTTTTTTCTATTCTCTCTATCGCTTCAGCGTCGGTGAAAATAGGTTTCCATAACATAAATTTTGCAGTTTTTTCTTTTGACCAATAGTTTTTAAGAAGAGATTTATAATCATCTTTTTTTGCTTTTCTAATTATTAAATCTTTTGTTTCAAGTTCTATGTTGTGCATAACAAATAATTCCTTTTAAAAAAGATATAAATAGTATAATAAAGTTATAAAAAAAACGAAAATAGTTTTATATGTTTTTTTAATCTAACAATAAAAAAAACACCCAAAAAAATTTTCTTGAGTGTTAAGTAATTTATTGTTCTGGTTGAGTAACTGTGCTTTGTAATAATGCTTCCCAAACTAAATCAGTATTATCAACGCTTGGACCTTCAAAAGGTTGATGATCTGTTGATATATAATCGCCTTCAGGGGTACATTTAACTTCTAATCCTTTTTTTGCATGAAAGCTAACTGGAGTTCTAATTGAATCTGTTCTTGTAATATTAAGATAGTCGCTTACTGCATCTCCAAGATTAAAGAAATCTGCTGTTGCTTCATCTGGTTTAGTTTTTTCAAAAGTAATACTGAATTCTTCACCTTGTTTAAAAGAATGAATAAGTTCTTTATAAAGTTTAACTTTTGTTAAATCTCTTAAAATGTCGATAGTTTGTGATTTTTGTTGGCTAAATTCTTTATAATATTTGTCTTTTCTTGAAGCATCAAGTTCATCCCTAATTGATTCTCTACGAAAAATATCATTATATACTTCATCAATTACAGTTAAAGCATAGTTGGGCTGTTTGTATCCAAGACTAAAATATTCTAACATTGTTTCTCTGGTAAGTTGTTCCAATTTTTTTTGTTCGTCATTTAAAAGAGCTCTAATTTTAAAATCCATATAAATTTACCCCTATATTTAATTATAAATATGATACTATAAAACTAAGTTGTGGTCAATAATATCAACTTTTTTTAGTGTATTTTGACCATTTTTTATTTTGATTATTTTTAGTTTAAAAATTAAATATTGACAAACAAAAAAAATAAGTGCTACAATAATTGCGTAGGAGAGATTAAAAATTATGTTTAGTTATTTTATTTCAAGTAACCATAATCATAACATTTAACACTTGCACTGATTTTAATTATAAAAACGGTGCGAGTGTTTCGTGCCGTTTTTTTTGTTTTTATTAAACACCTAAAACGGTAATTTTTTGATATAAAAAATTTGCTTGTTTGGGTGTTTTTTTATGTTAAAAAATCTCTTCTAAAAAATACAAATAAAAGGAAAGTATAAAAATGAAAAAGTTAGTTTTAAATTGTTTACATCATACACTTATTTAAAACTTACACCACTTAAAAACGGTGTAGGTTAGTTTGCTTACGCCGTTTTATTTAAGTGTTTTAATTATACTTTTTTGGGCACCAATAAAACGGTTTTAATTGCTGTTTTAAAGGTGCCCTTTTTTATTAAAAAAATAAGAAAAAAAATAAATAAATATTAAATAAAAAATACAAGTAAAAATAGGAGAAAAATAAAAATGAAATCAAAAACTTTTTATATGTCAGAAGACATTAACTTAATATTAAACGGAAATAGTTTATTTGGAAATTACTACACAAAAAATGGGTTGGTTTTGCCTGATAAAACTAGAATTAGTTCGCTTAGAAGCAGAATGAGAGAAAACTTAAAAAACACTTATGGAAATGTAGAAGTTATACCCGAGCAAGATATTTTAAATGCAATGCAAAGTTTGGCTCAAACTTGTTCATTACCATTAATTTCGCTAGATGAAATTTATCTAAAAGATAACCCTTATGTTAACGAATTATTAAATATTTCAAGAATAAAAATAGGTGATAAAACCTTTATGAGTACAAGAAGTTCAGAAGGAATTTATCTACCTTTTGAAAAAGAAATTTCAAGGGTATGTACTAACTTGCAAAATAGATATGGAAGGGATTATCCCCATCGAAGTTTCGCTTATTGATGATGTTGTTTTTAGTGGAAATATGATTTGCAAAGTAGCTGATGCTTTAAAAGAAAAAAATATTATAGTTCGCGAAGTTTTATCAGCAATAGCAGTTCAAGAAAATATTGATGTAATAAGAGATAAAGGCATTGATGTAAAAAGCGCTTTTTATATTTCAAATGTTTTAGATGAAGTTTGTGAGCGTGACTTTTATTTTGGTATAGCTCAATCAGGTCAAAACGAATTGCAACCAAACGGAACCGTACTTAAAAAACCATACTTTTCGCCTTTTGGAAATGCCGAAGATAGTGCTTCAGTGCCTAGTGAAAAAGTGGGTGAATTTTCAAAAGAGTGTTTAGGTTGCTCGTATGAATTATGGAACGATATTCAAAATAACTCTGGAAGGGTAGTAACTAATCAAGATTTACCAGAAAAAATATTTAATACACCTTACGAACAAGGTTTTGAAGTTTTGCCACTACTACAACAAAGCGTGCAAAACCTAGAACAATAAAAAAAATAAAACAAGGAGAAAAATAAAAATGGAAAGAAATTTACAAATAGGAATAATGGGCTCTGCAGCCGATTTAAAATACTCAAAAAAAGCAGAAAATTTTGCAAAAGAAATAGGCAAGTTAATTGCTGAAAATAACTGTACATTAGTTTATGGGGCAGAAAAAGACTGTTGCTCACTTTCAACACTAGCAGCAAAAAGTGCTAGCGAAAATGGTGGTTTAACTTTAGGTGTTACATACGGAAAAACAAAAGAGTGTTGGGGTATAAACGATTTTTGCCCAACCATACTTTTGCCTTGTGGTTTAGAGCGTGGTGGCGGTAGAGAGTTTACTTTGGTTTTAGCGTGTGATGTTGTAATTGCTATCGGTGGTGGAAGTGGAACTTTAAATGAACTTGCTGTAGCATATCAAGCAGGTATACCAATTATAGTTTCAAACCAATTTAAAGGCTGGGCAAAAAAGTTAGCAGGCAAATATTTTGACGACCGTAAACGCCTTGTGTGTGAATCTATATCTACCCCACAAGAAGCAATAGAAAAAGTATTGAATTTATGTAAATGTTAAATAAAAAAGACTAAACTTAATTGTTTAGTCTTTTATTTTTTTTATTAAATTTCAAAGTTATAAATTACACAATCTACATCTTTGTGACACAAATGTTTTTTTGTATTTTCAACAATTATTCCACCATGTTTTTTATAAAAGTTTCCACCAACAAAGTTGTCTTTCAAGGCTTCTACTTTAAAAGAGTGAATATTGTTTTTTATAAATATTTCTTTTGCAAAATCAAACAAGGTTTTGCCTATTCCGTTGCGTTGATATTCAGGGTAGCAATAAAAACATACAACTTCGTTGTTTTGTAGTTCTTGTTTATCTACTATCATAATTAAAATTGCTACAGGTTTATTATCCACACTATACACATAATAGTTTGGGTTTTGTTCAATTCGTTCTCGACTGGTTTTGCGATATTCTTCGTTATTTATTTTTACTTGAAAATGTTTATGAATTTCGTCTTCAGTAAAAATATGGTTATATGCTTTTAACCAACTTTTATACCTTATATCAAGTGTTATTGGTTCGTCACTTGTTACAGCTCTTCTAATATTTTTGTTTTCCATTGTTTTTTAATTTTCCTTTATATATTTTTTTATATCAAAAAAAATTAAAAAAGTAAATTGAAGTTAACATTAGGTTTAAAACTATTATTAACAATAAATAATTATATTATTTGAAAACAAAACAAAATGTGATATATTACTTTAAAAGGAGTTAAATTTATGCAAAGTTTTTTAGATAATGTTTTGCGTTTTGAAGAGATTAATAATAAATATAATAAACTTTGCGAACTTTTAACTTATGAAGAAGTTTTGTTAGATAAAAAATTATTTTTAAATTATCAAAAACAAAAACAAAGTTTAGAAGAAATTGCTTTAAAATATCAAGAATATTTAACTTTATTAAAAGAAGTAAAAAGTTTAGAATTTGAAATTAAAAATATGGAAACAAGTGAAAAAGAACTTTTTATTTTAGAGTTAAAAAATAATAAAAGAGAAATATTAAATAAGCAAAAAGAGTTGGTAAATATACTTAATAAATTTAATTCAGAAATGCAAGAAATTATTATTGAAGTTATTGCCAATAAAACAGAAATTTCAAAACAAATTTTAAATACTATTCAAAAGGGATTTAATTTGTTTTGTGTTGAAAATAATTTTGAATTTAATTGCGATGGTAATGAAAATAAAAAGCAAATAAAAATAAAAGGTTTTAATGTTAAAGAACTTTTTAAAAATGAAGTAGGACTTCACAAAAGTTTAACAGAACCAAATGAAAACTATTGCCAAGTTTTTGTATATGATAGTTTACAAAACAATTTTAGTTTTAGTGAAGACGATATTACTATTACAACTTGTCGTAGTAGTGGGGCAGGTGGTCAACATATTAATACAACTGATAGCGCAATAAAAGTTGTTCATAATAAAACGGGGTTAACTTCTGTTAGTCAAGATGAAAGAAGTCAATTTCAAAACAAACAAAAAGCGCTTGAAAGGTTAAAAGAAAAAGTAGAAAAATATTACCTAGAACTTTTGCAAAAAGAAGTAGAAAAACAAAAGAGAGAGCAAGTAAAATTAATTAAAAATAATTTTGTTGCAAAAACTTATGATTTTGAAAATGGTAAAATTATAAAAGCAAACAAACAAGTTGTTTTGCTTAAAAACTTTTTGCAAGGTAGTGAATTATAAAAAATAGTTTTAAAAGGAGAGATAATGAAAAACAATTTTTTGCAAGTAAATGTAAACACTAAAAAAACAATACTTTCTAGCAAAAGTTTATTTTATAAAACAGAAAATTTTATAAAGCAAACAAAATATGTTTCAAACATTGATTTTTTGTTATCTAAACTTTGCGAAACTATTATTTTTAATGTTAAAGATATTTTAGAAAATGAAAAAGAAAGTAAAGATTTAATTGATAGCTTTTTATTACAAACAAGCGATAAAGCTTTTACTTTTATGTTTAAATTTGGTTATCAATTAAATGAAAATTTAAACAAGTACGACATTGTTTTTTTTGATTATATTGATAATAAAGATGAACAACTATCAATTAGGGTAGATGAATATATTAAAACAAATTCTTCCCTAAGGATTTTAATTAAAAAGGAAAAGAAACTTGTAAAAGTTCAAGACTTTTCAAAACTTTATTTAATATCAAATGTTTCTGGTGTAAATTTACCAAGACTTAACAAAACACAAAAAGAAATTGTTGAAACCATTGATAAAAATATTTTGGTTCAAGGTGTTGCTGGTAGTGGTAAAACAAATGTGTGTATTGATAAAATAATTTTTACGGCTTGTAAAAATTATAGTGGCAAAACACTTTATACTACTTTTAGTAGAGGTTTATTAATTGATACAAAATTAAAAGTAGAAAATTATAAGTTAGACCTAGAAAAAGTTTTGCAAGACTACAAAAATAACAATATTGTTTTTTTAGATGATAATCATAAAAAAGCACTAGAAAATAGGTTAGGTATATATTTTTTTAGTGATGATGATAATCAAATTTTTACTAAGATTGAAAAGATAATTAATTACCTAACAAACAAAGTAGATTACTTTTTAATTGAAGATATATACAAAAACAAATTTGGTGAAGATAAAAGATTTGTTAACCAAAATTATTTTATTTCAACATATGCTAACAATCTTTCAAACCACCAAATAACAAATTGTTTTAACAAACTTTCTAGATATTCAAAAGAAATCATTTATAAAGAAATTTATGGTATGATTTATGGTTTTTATTCTTTAGAAGATAAACCTGAAATTATGCCACTTGAAAAATACATTGAAACCAGACAAAATAGTTTTTCAAGGCAAGAATGTGAAACTATTTATCAAATAGCTTTAGACTTTAAAAAATATTGTGATAAGAATAATTTGTGCGATAACAATATTGCTTCAAAAAAACTTATAGATAGTTTAGGTGAAGACTTTGAATATTCACTATCAATTATTGACGAAGTACAAGACTATACACAAGCAAACCTTTGTTTGTTTAAAAAGTTAAGTTTAAAACTTTTTTGCGTGGGTGATGCTTTGCAAATGATAAACCCAACATATTTTAGTTTTGGTTACTTAAAAAATTTGTTATATGAAAAAGATTTAACAGATGTTAAAGAATTAAAAAACAATTATCGTAACAGTGCAAAGATTGAAGAAATTATTGATTCTTTAGGAGAAATTAATAAAGCAGAGTTTGGAACACATAGTTTTGTTTTAAAAGGCGAGAGTGTTGATAATGGTATTGAATCAACAGCAGTTTTTGTTAAAGACTTTAATTTTGAAAAACAAGTAGCTAATAGTAATTTTGATAACTTTACTTTTGTTGTTGCAAATGAAGACAATAAAAAGAATTTGCAAAAAACAATAAAAAATCAAGAAGTTTTAACTGTTAGCGAAATAAAAGGTTTAGAGAGAAGTACGATTGTTGCTTTCAATTTGCTTAGCAGTAATAGTGATAAATGGAAGACTTTAGAAATTAATAAAGTAAACCACAAACAAGCAGACGAAAACTCTGTTTATAGATATTATTACAATTTATTTTATGTTGGTTTAACAAGGGCAAAACAAAATATTTTTGTAGTAGAAAATAACAACATAAAACAATTTGAAAAGTTTTTTAATTCAAACTTTGAAGTTTGTACAAACTCTCAAGCAATAAAAAAACTTAGTGAAATTGTAAGCAAGGTTGAGTTTACTCAACAAGAAGTTTTTGATAGGGTAAACGAGTTTATAAAACTTGAACAATTTGAAAACGCAAGATTTACAGCTTCAAAAATAAAAGATGATGTAAAAAGAATTGATATGTTAAGAATTATTGAAGTTAGCGAAAATTTAATTCAATTTGGTAAATATCGTGAAGCTGGAATAAAGTTTTGGGAATATGGTTTAATTGATGAAGCAAAAAAACAATTTACGCTTTCGGGTGACGATATATTAATTGAACTTATTGATAGTGTAAGCAAAAATAATAACAAAGATTTAAATATTGATATTGTTAATTATTTTGATGATGTTAAAGATAATAAAGTTGCTCAACAATTTATTATTGAAACAGTTAAAAAAGACATAACTTCATTAAAAACCAGTTTTAATGAAATTAAAGAAAATTTTAAAAAAGGTAGGAAATAGGTTTTGGAAAATAATGAAATAAAAACACTTATAGCTACATTTAAAGAGTACAGAGATTTGTTAACTCCTATTGAACAAAACTTAAAAGCTTTTTCAATTTCTTTTGATAGTATTAAAGATGATATTAACTCTCTTAATGGTGGCTTTGATGGTTCTTTACAAACAAAACTAGATAAAATTTATAAAGAACTTTCTATTCAAGCAGAAAAATCAAAAACACTAGCAAGTGAAGTTGATAAGTTTATTTCTACAACAAACAAATATGTTTCTGGTGTAGATAACTTAATTAATTTTTGTTCTAAAATAGAAGACAAGTTAAAAATGGTAGATTCTTTACAAGCAAAAGCAGAAAACCAAATTGAAAAACTTGATACTATTATTGAAGAAAAACGCAAAAGTTATGACATTAAACAACTTGAAAAGAATTTGGAAAGTTATAATGTAGGTGTTCAAAAAGTTAGCGAATATATTAATAAAGATGTTGCAGAAACTTTAAAAACAAGCAGCGAAAAAATAAACGAAATTCAAGACAAAAATAATAGTATTTTCGAAACTATTTTAGAAGAAAAGGGTAGTATTGATAAACTTGTTGAAAGTTACAACTCTTCAAATAATCTTCTTAAAAAAATAGTAGAAAGTAATGATGTTAACGAACAATATATTTTTGAAATTTTAGATAAATGGGCAGAAGATAGAAAACTAAAAATTAAAAAATAATTACAAAAAATAAAACAAAAATAAGGGAGGTAAAAAAATGAAACAAATAAATAATAACGATTTGTTTAATGCTATTGTTGACGATAACATTGATGTTTTTTCTTCTCTTATTAAAGGTAATGAAAATTTAAGTTTTGGTAGATTTAATATTCTTTCTATTTGCTACATATATTCAGCAAAAAAAATAATTAAAAAATATATCGAAAAATTATTAAAAATAAAAAAATATAACGTAGTAGGAGAACCAACTAAAATTTATAAAGATTTTAGAGCTAAGGCTGGTAGGTGTTTAAGATTATATGTTGGAAAACAAAACGTTATAAATGTTTTAGAAATTCTTGCAATTTTGCATAAAGATAGTTTGGTAAAAAAATTATTTAATAAATGTGAATTAAATAAAGAAAATATTGATAATATTAAATCAATATACACAATTTATGGACAAACTGTTAATATTAAAGAAAATAAAATAAAAATAACTAAACCTGTTATGGGGTATTATGAAAAGAAACCATATAAATTAGGTTTGTTAATTTCTTTATCTTTTGTAATGGTTTTTTCTTTATTATTTACTATTTTTAATTTTACAACGGGTTTAGGTACAAGTTTTAGTCCGTGCTTAGTTTATAATCAAAATCAACTTTATAAAGCATTAAATAATTCGGGCAACTATGAGTTGGCTTCAAATATAACTATAGATAACTCTTTTGGTGATGTTGAGTTTGATGGTTTATTAAATGGAAATGGTTATACAATTTATGTTAAAGATAATTCCTTTAATTATTTAATTAAAAATAATCTAGGAACAATTAAGAATTTAAATGTTGTTTATAATGACATTGAAAAAGAAATTTCTTCTAGTTTTAGTTTGTTATCTCAAACCAACTCTGGAACAATAAAAAATGTAAAAATTACTTGCGAAAAACTAGATTTAACTTGTAAAAAAACAAGAGCAAAAGACATATATATAAATGGCTTAGCAAACACTAATTTAGGTATAATTGAAAACTGCGACATTAATTTTGAAGCCCAAATTGACGCCTTAAACGACGGAGAGTGTTATATCGGTGCAATTGTCGGTGTAAACAAAAGCATTGTAAAAGGCTGTATTTTTAATAGTGAAAATGGCATAAAAGCAACCGAAGTTGATGCTTCTGGCATTGCTGTTTCTAACGAGTTGAGTGGTCATATTGAAGACTGTAAAAACAATGCAAAAATAGAACAAAGTAGCAGTACAAATAAATGGTCTCCAACTGTAGCGGGAATTGTTTTAACTAATTACGGAAGTATATATAATTCTTATAACTTAGCAAACTTAAAAATTATTTCTACAAACAATGAAGAAGAAGCAGAAGGCAATGTTTTTCTGGGTGGTATTTGTGCTATGAATTATAGTGAAATATCAAAGTGTTTAAATAAAGGTTCTTTAACAGCCGAGAGTAAAAAAATAATTGTATATTGTGGTGGCATCATAGCTTATTCACAAAACTATGTTAAAGATAAAAAATTATTGTCTTCACCAAATATATATGGTTGTGGTGTTGATTGTAATATTGATGTTGTAACTGAAGATGAAAAAGCATATGTTTTTGGCGGTGGAATTGGTGGTTATTTAGAAAGTGGTAAAATGGCTAATTGTTATTCACTTGCAACATTTAAAACTGACTATGATGAAACTAAATACTTTTTTGGTACAAGTTTAGGAATGGGATATTGTAATATCTTATATTTTGGTGGAGTACCATTTGAAATTTATTTTGGTTTTAGTGTTAGCAAAGTTTGTATGTTAGAACAAAGTAATGTTACTTTACAGATTGGTGCGTTATTAAATGTAAACTCAATTACAACAGGAATAAATTTTAACCTTGATGGATTGTTTACTTTAGGTTCATTAGATTTAATTAAACAACAGGGGGTATATTGGGAATGATAAATAAATCACTTGTGTTTAAAATTTTATCAATTATTTTAATTTGCTTAAATATTCTATTCTTAACTTTTTTTATTGTTTCTAGTACTTTGGTTTTGGTAAAGGTTTGGGTATTTTTAAATTTACACTTTATTTTGTTTTTAATTGTTTTAATTTTAAATTTAATATACCTAACTTTTTATCTTACAATGTTATTAATGAACGCAAAAAGAGCAAAAAATAGAAAAATAAAAAACACCTAAAAAACAGGTGTTTTTTTTATT
>JAFWWV010000192.1 GCA_017523305.1 Clostridia bacterium | reverse complement strand
TTTTTTAATAAAGTTATTTTTAACTTCAAAAAAGTTTTCGGTTTTTATTTTTTAGTTTGCGTATTAATTTTTCTTTATGTTTTTCTATTTCGCTTTTCTTTTCTTCTTCTTTAGGAGTGTTCGGGCGTGACATAATATAATACCTAAGTTCGTCTAAGCAGTGGTCGTCTTTTTTGCGTGGGGTGTCGCCTTCGCCCCAAAAGTAACTTTTAAATTCTCTTATCATATTCACGCAGTTTTTAAAGATATACAGTTTGGTCTGCCCCAGCGCGTTTTTTAAATAACTTTTAACTTTGTTTATTCCACTAAATAAATCTTTATTTACTTTGGTGTTTACATTTATTCCCCTTTCGTAAAAGAGTTCGGCAACACTTTTAGTACTTGCCAATGTTTTTTGGTTTGCTGCACTATCAATTAGTGCGTCGTAGTTTCCGTTGGGGTTACACTTCCAATTTAAACTGGCGCTTATTTCTTTTATTTTGTTTGCGTGATAATCTATATCCTTTCCGCTTGCAAAATGTTCATAAACAACAAAAATATTTCCGTCATAGTCAACGGCGTACCAGTGCGCAGAAAGTGGGTTGTTAAGTCCTGGGTCAATTGAAATTTTATCTTGCCAGGAATTAGGCACATTAAAAGGTTCAATTACATTAACATTTTCGTCAAACTCTTTATATACAAGACCATTTGACGCCAAAAATCGCCCGTATTTGCGACTTTCTAACTCTTCAGCACTCAAACTAGTTTGTATTTGTTTAATCTCTGTAGGGCTTAAAAATGGGTTATCTTCCCAACTAATTTGACTATACCAAACTTGGTTATCGTTATATGAATTCAAATAAATTTCGTCGTACACCCAACTCAAACCTTTAAGGGGCGTCATTGTTCCAAACAGTTCGCCCGACTTATCTAGCACACGCATCTTGCACTCAAGATAAATTTCCTTTGGGGGTTCTTCGTCAAACCACACAAAGTCTAGGCTGGTTCCCTGAAATTTTTCTCTGCCCTGATCACAACTTTTAAAACCTATTTTTGAAACTTCGCCAAAAACATTTTTAACTTTTATGTAGTCAATTACGCCACTTTCAGGAAAACCCTTTTTACCACTAAGCATAACAATATCGTCTATCCAATCAGGGTTTAAGTACTGCAATATTTTGCGTTGAGCTACATCACGCTGAACCTGACTAGATAAACTTACTACCCACCCTTCCACCGTTTTGTTTTTTCTGTACGGGTGAATACCACGAGCTAAGTACACCGTTTCTACAGCACCACACTCTGTTTTGCCCGTTCGGTTACCACCAAACACCCATCTGTTTTTTTTTAAACATTTATGAAACTCTATTTGCTTTTTGTGAACCTTACTGCCCGTGTTGTAAGTTAGCAATTTGTTTTTTGACTTTCTTAACTTTATTTCGTTATAAATAATACTTAAATTGTTAATAATATCTTTCATTAAAACTTTCCACTTTACGACAATATTTGCTAATTTACCTTTAATAAAAAAAGGTAGAATATAAAAAAATACAAATTGAAAATTAATTTAAAAAAATTA
>JAFWWV010000191.1 GCA_017523305.1 Clostridia bacterium | reverse complement strand
TTTTCTTATTATAAAAAATATTAAATTGTTTGTTTTGTTTAGCACCATAAACATAAGGTGCACCAACGTGTTTTTTTAATTCTTTAACATAATTTAAACCGTTCATTTTTTTTAAAATCCCCTTCTTTTCCTTTTTAAATAAATTGGTGGTAAACAATTTTGTGAAGTGTTTATTGGTGCTTTTTTATGTTTGTTTTTATTTGAATTTGTTGGATTTTCTCTAGGCTTTGAAGATGGTGCGTCATCACTTCTTAAAATCCACTCCCAATTATAAGGATAAAAATTTTCAATATTTATATCATCTTGTGGGTGTGTTGGGTAATGGTCGTGTGCACCTACTAATTTAACTTCATCAGCACCACCATTTCCAATAGAATACACCACTTCCACGTGCCCATTACTTATAGTAAGCAATATATCACCACGTTTTAATTGTTTTGCTGAATTATATTTAATTGAATCGAAACCCAATTGTTCTAAATCTTGTTTTGCAGTACCAGTTGAAAATTGTGTTGTTAAATCATAACCACCACCATTATGTAAACCAAAAGATACAAATGATGAACAATCAAATTTTTTTAAATGTTGGTCATTGTTCCACGGTACACCGTGATTAGCACCCAATTGATATGTATAATCATTATTATCAGCAATCCTTTTACACCACTCTAAAAAATCATCAATTGGTGTTCTTGTTATTTCATCCCATTTAATTATATCATAAAAATCTTCAGCCCACGGGATTCTAACATTCCAATGTGGACTTCCAGCACCTTCATAACTATTTTCCCATACACGTGTTAAAAACTCAATATTATGATTATCTTTATTTTCAACAAAATCATCAAAATCCATATAATATGTACTACTATGATGATGATTTGCCCACTGTCCGTGTCTAGCATCATATTCAATAACACACAATTGTGTGTACATTGTATCATAAGTTTTATATTGTTTTATTTTTTTTGCCCATCTTATTAGTTTATCTTTTGGTGTCCATTGTGCTAAACCATAACCACTGCCACCAACTTCACCACTTTTTGGATTTATATTTGATTCATCAACAAAATTACCTAAAACAGCACAAACAGATTTTTTGTTCCAGTTGTTTTTTGATAATGTCATAAAATATCTTGCAACTGCATTACCATTGAATTTCATTTGTTTTGAAGTTAAATTATATGGTGAATTTGGATTTCCGTACCACTCACCACATTGGTCTTTATAAATTTTTGTCATTATTTTCTTCCTTTTTTATACCATAATGAATTACCATCTTTATATTTTTTATATTTATACATATAATCAATATCGTGCCAAATTGTAACACCATCATCAAACATTTTTTTAATTACGTTTAATGCGTCTTGTGGTATATTTGCAATTACATTACATCCACTTGTTTTTATATAGTTCCAATATTTTCGTGAATTAAATTGTGGAATTTTAATTTGATTTATTTTATAACCAAACATTGTAAAATAATCATCAATCATTTTTATATTCTCATTTGTTACTTGGTATGTTTGTGCTTTGAATCCATATTCACCATTGGTAAATGGTGCACTACCAATAAAACTACCGTGTGCAATATTTCCTCTACTTGCTTGGTCTTTTAAACTTGAATCAATTGCTTTACGTTGATTTGTTGCTTGAAGTTCATTTCCTTTATAACCCATAATTCCACCGGCTATACTTTGTGCAACACCCATTGGATTTAAACTTAAAAGGCTACCAGCTAAACCAAACGCAGTATCAACATTTGTTTTTGTATTTGCATAATCGAGATTACGTTCAATTGTATCATATTGATTTGCAATTGAATTTTGATTTGCACTTAAGTATGCACTAAAAGTATTTGTTATATATGGTAATTCCGGATTAGTCTGTCCTTGTATAGTTTTGTCAAAATTTTTTGTTACTCCATCATAATCTGCTAAATAACCATAACTGCTATTACCTTCAATTACTGGAAAATAATAATGGAATTTTATAGTTTTGGAATCATCAGCAAGTTCAAATTGTCCTACTAAATTGCTACCATTATTATTTGTTATATTAACAAATTGATATGGAAAAGTTAAACATTTTGCATTTCTAGGTTGATATTTTGTTAAATCATTTTCTTTTTCAGTTTTTACAAAATGATTAGCACCAAAAAAGTATGGTAATGGTATATTATATTTAAGCATTTTAGGTTCATTATCATTATCACCAATATAATGTAAATTGGAATCATCACCATCTTTATAATATGCTTTGTGTGTTTCCATTTCACGCAAACAAGCATAAGGTGCAGCATATAAACCACCAATTGAATCTTGTTTATTATGTTTTACCATATAATTTAAAAATCGTGTAATATCACCTAAATTATAACTATATAAAATTACAGTTGATAATTCACGCTTTGAAGTTCTACAAACACTAGGTAAAGCACTTTCATCACTTTTGAATAAAATATCATTAGTATCTGCAACAGTACAACAATAAACTAAACCATAATCAGTTGATATATCACTACTATTAACCGGTCCATTTAAAATTAAACTACCCCACGCCTTATACTCATCAATTGGTAAACCTTCGTCAATTATATGTTTTCCAAATGAATCATCTGCAACGTGTTCACGTTCAACCAACGAATAATCAAATACTAAATGATGACAATATGTTTGCCAATAATCATAGGAAAAATGTAAAGTGCAACTTGTTTCATTACTATTCCACTCTACTGTATCAACAAAAAAATAATATCTTTTATTATTTCGTTTATCAATAAAATAACCATAGTTAAAATAATTACCCGTATAATAATCCATAGGTAATTTTATATATTTTTTAGAGCGATTTATACTAGATATATTTAAAAAATTTCTATTTATAAATTTGTCAAATTCTTTATCGCGTTTTTCTTCACTCGAATAATATACTTCATTTGAATAATCATTTATGGGGAAATTTGCAAATAAATATACATCAAATAAATAATCAGCCATAAAATACCACCTTTAATATAATACACTTGAAAACAAACATTCGTCTTCAATCCAGTCCAAATAGTATTGAATAACATCAAGATTAAGTTGAATATAATTATTCAATAAATCTGCAACTAAACCATTATATCCCTTTTGAAGACTTTTAAATTCAGAAGTGTTTTCAAAATTACTGTTTGAATTATCATCATGTTTATTTGTGTTTTTATTGTTTGTTGCGTTTGTGATATATTTGTTTTTAACATCAAATAAATCTGTTACATTTAAACTACTTTGTGGTGTATCTGAAAATAAATTATAATTTTGGTCATCATTTTCACTATGATTAGTGTTTTCTGATTTTCCTTTATCATCAGTGTTTGATTCATTTTCGATATATGTTGTATATAATGGATTTAATTTCAAAAGTGAAGACTCATAAATTCTGTCAGCATTATCACGATATTTTTTAAAAGTATTTCGCAGCGCGATTTTAAAATCTAAAAATGTATCAAAATTAAAATCACGTCTGAAGAATCTATCACAAAACGCTTCAATGAATTTTCTGAAGAAATCTTTGTTGAAAAAATAGTCCTTTTCAGATTCCAACCATTGTTCAACTACATTATAAACATCCTCATATTTGAAATCATAAAGATTTGAATCATTGAGTTCAATTAAGTGTATGAGTTTAAATTTTCGATTTGGGTTTTCAATAAACATTTTATCACCTTTAAGTTATTAACATTATTAACATTTACTCGTCAAGATCCTCGTCAGAGTTATTGTCATCACTATCATAGTTATTAACATCATTATATAAATCATTGATAGTTTCTTTAATGTTTTCATTGACCTGGACTTCAAAATTTTTTCCAAATTTTTTATTTACATTTTCAATAAATTCAATTCTATTTTCAACACGATTTTTCAATAGTGTGTTTTTTATATCGTCATTTGATGAAATTTCGTCTGTGATTAGCCTTTCCTTCTTATTTGGATTAACCAAACTTGACAATCCAGTCACAGTTAGAAATTCATTGAGAATGTCACGAAGTCCGTCATAATATTCTGCCACACTTGTTGGCTTTTCAATGTTTAAGGATTTCGCTTCTTCATCAGTTCGATTCTTGGAAATTATAATTGGATTTCCAATTTTCATAGAATTGAATTTTGTCAAAACTTCATCAACTTGATTTGGATTTCCTATTTCAATGACTGTGCAAATTCTTGAAAGAATTATTGAATTTCTAATTGAAATTTTAATTTCAGACAAATCAGTTGCAAATTGATAAACCATTGTTGAATCTGAAATTGTTGGAACATTATAATTATAGCCAATGACTGCGTTATCAAGTGTGAGTTTTTTTCTTTTACCGTCCGGAAGAATTGCCTCATATTCTGTAAACTCACCCCATGCATTTCTCTCACCTATTGGTACAACTGGCGCAAAAACCAACCCACCAACTTCGTCATACTCAAAAGCTCCGACATAAGCACTAACAAAAAATGATTGGTCAAGTCTGCGCCTTAATGTCTTATCAATATTTTTATAATCAAAAATCGCAGTAATAATATTTGATAAAACTCCGTACCAAATATTGAAGTATTTAATTTTATCTAGTTGTGCTTCTTCTTCTTGATTCGTAGGAAGAATATAGTACAACATCTTTTGCATAAAAGTTAAATCATTCATTAGTTATTCATTCCTATATTCTCAACTGTTAGTTTCATAGTATCAACTAATTTATGAGTATAACCACTAGAGATAACAAAATAGAAATATGTACCACCACTAGCAGTTAAAAGTGTACTAAAATGTATAGGTGTTTTAACCGAAGTGTTTAAAGTTAATTCATCAACCTTTTCACTTCCAGTAGCAGAATGTACTTTCCATAATTCTATAGTAGTATTACAAGCACCATTGAATACACCATCGCCACCAGTAGGCTCAACAGTAAATTCAACATCAACTTTTGATACTGGTGTTCCACTTTGAGATGCATAATCAACTGAAAATCTATTATCAGTTAATGTTTGCCCCCTTTGAATAATAGGTGCTATTGAAGATATAGGAAGTCTTAAATTACCACTTTGGCTGCCAAAGTAATATGTTTCATCTGGCACTTCATATCTTCTAGCAATAGTAAATTTTGATATTCTATCTAGTGACTCGTTTACCATATTGGTTAAATTTGTAGTTGTTTCATCAAGTGAGTCTTGTACATTTGTTTCAGTTTCCTCTAGTGCTTGATTTACTTCTTGCACCTTCTGATTTAATGTGTCACCCATTTCGGCAACATCATCAACAGCTTCTTGTACTAGGGTTTCATTGTCACTAATTGCACCTTCAATTTTACCCATGGCTTCATTAAAAGGTTCATAATCAATAACATCAGTTCCTTCAATGATAGGTAATTCATATTTTTCAGTATGTGTCATTTTAATTTCCTCCGTTTCCTTCATTTATATTCGATTTAAAAAAATCAGATTCAAAATTATTGTGTATAGTTTTATATTTATTTCCAGTAAAGTAATCACTCTTTAATCCGTCTGTATCAAATAACATTTCAGTTTTATTTAATTCATAGAATGTATTAACACCAGTATAGATAAGTGAATTCCAATTTACGTTTAATTCTTGCATAACAAGTTTTAGTGAATTAAATGTTATTTTTACATTTATATCTCTAGGTGGATTTCCAAAATCAACTAATTTAATATTGATATTTGGTGTTAGAGTATTACCTATTGTTGTTATACTTGACATAACATTTGTAAAAATATCTACTGGTATATATAAATTATTAGCATTAGGTTCAATATAATCAGATAATGTTATTATATCACTTAATTTAACATTATTAACATACACATCTGCAGCAACCATACCAATAGGTGGTCCACTCGAATATAATTTATAACACCAAACGTTATTATATTGTGTCATTTGATTATCAAATGTCATATATGATGGTATTAGTAAAATTTTAAAAAGAATATCACTTTCGTATTGTTGTCCACCACTTTCATATAATATTGGTGTATAACCTTCATTTGTTTTTAAGTCATTATAAACCAATGATATATTTTTAAATTCATCAATACTATTCCAGTTATAAGATAATGTTTGTTTTAATACGTTTCCTATTTCACCCAAAACATCTTGTAATGGTAAATGTAAACCACTAATTGAAGAATATACATAAGACATACCCTTTTTGATTAAATCTTCAAGATATGTTTTAGTATCTTCAATAATACGATTTAATGTTGATACTTCACTATTTATTCTTCTGTTTAAAATTCCAACTTCATTATCAATACGTTGATTTAATGTTCTGTTTATTATGTCAATTGTATCACGAATTGTTTGAAGTTGTGGATTTATCACTTCAATATTATATTCATCAATTTTGTCATTTGTGTATGTTTTTAGTGTTTGTTCTAATGTTTCCAACTGGCTTTCCAAATCATTTTTAAGTTTCAAAATTTCTTGGTCAGTGTATTCATTGGCGCGAAGTTCAAGATTATTTATAAAATCAACAATCTCTTTTATTTGATTGACAATTTGATGAAGTATTTGATTCATTGACAAAGCATTGTCAACTGATATATTTTGAGATAAAAATAATCTATTTAATTTCATCATTTGTTTTCACTCCTAATTCAAAAGGGGCATTGTGGAAAAATTATTCAACTCGCTATCTCTAAATTTTTATTTAAGAGAAAAAACCACAACACCCCAATTTTTAATTTTTAGTTTCCACCATTTTGGTCATCAGACTGGTCTGAATTATCAACAGTTTCATTGTTTCCAATAAGGTTATCAAAATAACCTTCTGGAATGTCTGTTGACTGTACTTCATGAACAAGTGCATTAACACACATAAATGGTGAAGTTGAAAGTGTCTGCCAAACGTGTAGATATCTGTTGTATGCGCGAATTGTTGGCAAATCATTTCCATTGACTTCGTTGTCATCATCATCAAGCACCCTAAACCAGTTTTTATCACAGACAATCGCGTCAACCTTATAATACTTAACATTTTCAGGATCTTCGTCATCCATAATAAATCCGAGAGCACCTTTTCCAACTTCTGTGACATTATCAACAGAAAAGGCTAGTTCTTCTTTATTAAAAGCAGCTGCCAAAACATCAACTTTGATTTTGTTGATTGTTGTGTATTCTGTAATAAGTGCTATATCTTCCAACTTCGATACAGGCATAATTTTTGTAGTAGGGTTTTTACGTCCGTAAGGTGAGTTGGTATTATCTCTAAACAAGAAAGATTTCGCAACATCTTTTACAATATTAACAAACCTCTTTCCAGTTGATTCAGATACAACTTCATCAATCTCTATTGTTTTAACTCCGTCAGAGTTAACTGATGCTCTCATAAGTTCGAGCATTAGTTCATACTCTTCTTGGTAATTTGTTTCATAAAGAATAGTAACTTGGTCATCAATAAATCTTGTTAAATCATCCCATGAATTGAGAGCAAGTTTCAACTCTTTTTCAGAAAAAGTGATTGGAAAATATCTTCTTCGATTTAATCTGTGAAAACATTCAGCAATCTCCGGTGGATAGATTTTGAACATGTTCGCGATTCCTTCTGTGGTAAACTCAAAGTCTTTTCCTTCAGTAAGACCACGAGCGATTTCGCGTGTATCAATACCTAGTCCAATAGTACCTTTTTTGAATTTTGCCAATGGATTCTCAAATGTTGCTATTCTATTCAAAATAGTAGCACCAATAACATTGATAAGTCCTTGAGCAAATTCATTTCTAATTACAGAATACTCCATTAACGGATTTGATAAGTCTGTAATTTTAGAATCTTCATTCAACGCACCAATAATATTTTGGTAGTTGTCTGAAGCGTTTTGTCTTATGTAGTTCGCTATTTTAATTACATTCATAATTGTTCACCTTCCTTTTTAATCTTCAAACAAATCTTCCATTTCGATTCGTTCTTCAACATCTTCAGTCTTCTCAACTTCTTCAGTCTTCTCAACTGGCTCAACTGGCATCATTTGAACCAGTTTAATATTTTTTTCTTTGAGTGATTCATTTTCATCACGAAGTGATTCAACTTCACCACTCAATCTGTCACGTTCTGCAACCAATTCATCAGTTTCTTTCACCACTTGGGCAAGTTCCACCGTGATGTCATCAACTGAATCAAATGTTTTGTTAACTAATTCATGTATAAACATTGTTATTCACCTTCCTTTTTTAATTTTTTAAATGTTTCTTTTATTTTAGGGGGAATCAAATTTTCATTGATTTCACCAATGTTTTCAATAATTGATACCACTTCCATAAAGAAAATATAACTTGAAATAATAAACAAAATATCAAAATTGAGTGTCACCTTAAAATGTGGAAGGGCATTTTTTAAAAGTAAACCCAAAATCAAAACAAGAATTTCACAAATCTTATTTATTCCACCCTTTCGCATTTTTGAAGAATCAAATTTCTTATTTTTTATTCCTTTTATTATTCCAGTTATAACGTCTAGTGCGATAACGCATAGACAAAATATCATTAACATCATAATTCGTTCAACTCCGTTGCTATGGTATCATTTTTTAAATGGTACACTTTATATAAGTATGATAACAAAATAAAAAAGATAGGTCAATACCTATCTTTTATTAAACACAAATTTTATTTTTTTATTTTTATTTTCTTTT
>JAFWWV010000190.1 GCA_017523305.1 Clostridia bacterium | reverse complement strand
GTTAAAGTTGCTGGCGTTGAAGGTAGCGTAATTGATGTTAAAATGCTTTTCACAGTTTTAAAAACTGGCGACAACAAAAAAATTACAATTCCAAACTCAACAATTTTATCTTCTGAAGTTATTAATTATAATACATTAAAATCACGTAGGGTTGATATAGACTTCACTATTGCTTACAATAGTAATGTTGACCTTGCAAAAAAAGTTATTAACGAAGTTATTGATTCTTGCGAAATGATTTATAATGACCCAGCACCAAGTGTAGTCTTATCAAACCTTGGCGAAAGTGCTTTAACAATTACAGTTAAAGTTTGGTGTAGTTCTGACGATTACTGGGATACAAAATGGTATGTAATTGACCACGTATTTAATGAGTTAAAGAGAAATGATATTTCTATTCCATTTAATCAACTTGAAGTTGCTATTGTTGAACCTAACCAAAAAACTTATGTTAGGGAAGAAAAAATTACTGCTGCTAAATCACACAAAGCAAAAGCTGCAGAAGAAGATGATATTATCTCTTCAATCAACAAAAAATTTAAAAAGGTAACAAAAATTACAAAAAAGAAAAACAAAAATAAAAAAGAAACTGAAGTAAAAGAACCTGAAAATAAAGACGAAAATAAATAGTTTTTCTTTTAATAAAAATAGAACATAAAAAACAACCTAAAATTAGTTAGGTTGTTTTTTTATTTTTTAAAATTTATCTTGTCGAAAACAATATTTTTGTTGTATACTATAGTGTGTTTAATTTTTAAAAATAAAGATTTTTATTTATTACATAAATAACAATTTTTAAAAGGAGCAAAAATGGAAAAGAAAAAATCTACAAAATTCAAAGTTTTATTTTTTATTTTTCTAGCAGTTTTTGTTGTCGGCGTAATTGGAATGATTATTCCTTTTGATTTTGAAAGTTACTCTTACAGCGTAGATAATGTATCAGCCAGAACTGTTTATCCAGATTCTCACAGGGTGTCTTTTGATATTAAACTTTTAAACTCTGGTTCAACAGGTGCTGCAACACTTCAAGTAAGTTTTAGATATCGTTTTGAAGGAGAACCTGAAAACGTAACTGTTCACTCTGATATTGTTTTTTTAAAACCAGGTCTAAACACAGTTAGCATTACATATGAAGGTGACGATATGGGTCCAGTATCGTTTAGAGATGTTGACAATTTAAGAATTCACTTTGCAAGTGGCGAAGATATTTTAATTTATCAAAACCCATTTTTTGCAGGTCCTAACTTTACATTTTTTGCTTTAACAGTAATAGGTTTTATTGTTAGCGCAGTTAGCCTTATTTTATGGAAAAATAGTGGCAAAATTTTTGTAAATCCAGTTGAAGAATCTTTTGGTACTTCTATTGGTACTACAATTAGTAATACAATGAGAACTTTTGAAGAAAGAATTAAAGAAGCTTTTAAACCAACAAATGAAGAAAATTCTTCAAAACCAAAAGAAAAACTAACTTGCAGTTATTGTAAGTGTAAATTTGATGGCGAAAAATACGATAAATGCCCACACTGTGGGGCTCCTCCCGAACATAAAGATTAATTTAGAACTTTTAAAGTAATAGAAAAAACATTTTAGTTTTCTTGTGTAACTTTAAAAGTCTACCACCCTGCTGTTGTAAACAGTGCAAATCAAATTAATCTTAGTTAAAATGGGAGTGTAAAATATGACACAAGAGATTTCAACCTTAATTGAAAATAAAGATTTTAAAGGTCTTAAAACAATATTTCAAGATATGCTTGTACCTGATATTGCTGATGCACTTGATAGCATTGAAGACCCAACAACAATAATGATAGTTTATAGGCTTTTACCAAAAGCCATTAGTGCAGAAGTATTTTCATATATTAACCCAGAAGCACAAGAAACAATTGTTAAAAGTTTAAATAATACCGAAATTTCGTTTATTATTGAAGAGCTTGCAACCGACGACGCTGTTGACTTCTTGGAAGAAATGCCTGCAAATATTGTAGAAAAAGTTTTAAAAGGTGCAACACCTGAAACAAGAAGAACAATTAATAAATACCTAAGTTATAAAGAAGATACAGCTGGAGCAATTATGACTCCAGAGTTTGTTAGGCTTAAACTTGGTACTACTGTTGATGAAGCTTTTGACCATATTCGTAATCAATGTGAAGAAGCAGAAACAATCAACGTTTTGTATGTTGTTGACGAGAAAAAAGTTCTTAAAGGTGTTTTAACTATTAAAGAATTGTTGCTAGCAAAAAAGAGTCAAATTGTTGATGAAATTTTAACCGACAATGTGGTTGCAGCAACTACTGATATGGACCAAGAAAAAATTGCAACAATATTTTCTAAGTACGACTTCTTAGCATTGCCTGTTGTAGATAAAGAAAATAGAATTGTAGGTATTGTTACAGTTGACGACGTAATCGACGTTTTGAAAGAAGAGACAACCGAAGACTTTGAAAAAATGGCTGCTATTCACACTAGTGACGACGAACCATATTTAAAAACTTCTCCTTTTAAACTTGTTGCTCGCAGATTTACTTGGTTAGGAATTTTGTTAATCACTGGTATTTTTACTAGTATGTTAATTGAAGCATACGAAACAACTTTTGCTTCTATTTCAGCACTTATTTGTTTATTACCTATGCTTATGGGTGCTGGTGGTAACTGTGGAACACAAATTTCAACAATTGTAATTCGTTCCCTATCGCTTAAAGAAATAACTTTTAAAGATTATTTTAAAGTATTTTTTAAAGAGTTTTTTGTTTCTTTAATGTTAGGTATTTTACTTGGAATAATTGCCTTTATTGCAGTTACTATTCAACATGGTAGTTGGTTATTAGGTTTAGCCGTAGCTCTTCCACTTATATTGGTAATTTTTATTGCAGACTTCCTTGGTTTTTCTTTACCACTTCTTGCAAAAAAATTAAAATTGGACCCGGCCCTTATTGCTACCCCTATTTTAACTACAATCCTTGACTGCTGCGTTGTATTTGTCTACTTCAACTTTGCTTCTTGGATTCTTACACTATAAAAAAATAAAAACAAACTTTTTGTTGAAAGAGTTTGTTTTTTTTATTTTGTTTATTTTTTGTTTTGTTAAATAGTTTATTTTTTATATAATAATTATATTAATTTTTTAGGAGAAATAATGAGTACAAAAACAAAAAAACTTTTAATTATTTCAGGCGTTTCTATAGCAGTTTTAACATTGTTAATTTTAGGAACAATTTTTGATTTACAAATTAGTAAAGCCGTTGCAGATTTACAACCAGGACAATATCACTCTAAAAATCTTTTTGCCATTATTGGCGAAACTATTGGCGAAAATATTTTATATGTTTTACTTGTTTCTGCCTTATGCATACTATTCTTTTATCTAAAACATAACCCACTAAATAAAAAATGGTTAAACACTTTAATTCAAATTGGTTTATGCGTAGTTAGTTTTGTTGTTTGTTTTTATTGTTTACATAAAACATTAGAATATGTTGCAACTCACACCCTTTTTGGTTTAGATAAGTTTATTGAGTCTACATTAGGTTTAATAGTAATAATTTTAGCTTCAATTATAGTTACCATTCTTGCCTTTTTACTATTTACTAAAGTAAGTAATGAAAATTTAAAAAACCTTTGGAAATGGGCTTTATTGGTTTTAATTTTAGCTGCAGCTTCTAACTTAATAGTTCAAACTGCAAAGCATATTTTTGACAGAACAAGATTTAGAGCAATGGTTTTTGTTGGAGATACTGATTTTCAATATTATGACCACTGGTTTAAATTTAACCAAAACAAATTTGACTCTATTAGCGTATACGCTGAAGACTTTTTCAAATCCTTTCCATCTGGTCACACTTGCGCTGCTGCTAGTTCGTTTTTCTTAATTTTATTACCACTATTTCTTCCACAAACTAACAATAAAAAGTGGAAAAGTATTTTCTGGAGTTCAGCTTCTGTTTACACATTCTTAGTTGCCCTTTCAAGAATAGTTGCAGGCGC
>JAFWWV010000189.1 GCA_017523305.1 Clostridia bacterium | reverse complement strand
ATAATTTGTATCTTTGAATCTTCTGAAAAAGTTTCCTTCAACGAAGCAGATAATTTATTATCATATTCAATCGCTATAATTCGTTTGCATTTTTTAGATAATTCCTCTGTTATAATTCCTTTACCGGGACCTATTTCGATAACTGTATCATCATCATTAAGATTAGTCTTATCAAGCAACTCCGAAACAAGTTTTTTGCTATGCAAAAAGTTTTGTGAATGTTCTATTCTCATAAATACCTCCTTTACAAATTACTATTTGTGTATCACTTTTATAATCTAATTATACTACTTTTTAAGGCATTTTAATAGTGTTTAAGAGCAAAAAAAGAGAACTACTTATAAAGTAATTCATCACTTATAAAACATCCTCTTAAAAACTATAATTCAAAGTCATCTCGACCTTTATCTTTATGTTTATCATTTTCTTTATTCCAAACATAATCATCTTTAATTGATTCAATAGTTTCATCACTAAATATTCCGTGTTCGTACATATCTTTAGATACTTTCCAATAATCCTCTCGTTCCTTTTCTTTACCAAACATCTTATTTTTAATGAATTTTACTAATCTTCTAAATAGATTTTTGAAATAATCGACCATTTCTTGTAGGTGTTTATTATCATTTTTTAACTCTTTAATCTCTTTGTTTTTATTATCAATATTTTTAGATAAAGTATCAACTTTAAGAGTTAATGCTTTATTATTTTCAGTCAGTATTTTAATCTTTTCTCTATTTTCTTGTAATTCAGTATCAACATTATTTAAGGTTACTGATAACATTTCAGTCTTTTTAAAATCTTTGTTAGTATCCTGAACTTTATCAACATAGTCTATAATCTTATTTCTATCACTCTCTGAAATAGTGTAGGTATTTTTAACTATTGGTGCTTTTTTTAGATTATTGATAGTATCTTTAATATCATTTGTAGTTTTATCAAGTTCACTAGATTTTTTACTCGCAATTTCTAATGCTTCTTTGTTCTTATTAAGTTCTTCTTTCATTGCTTGGTAGTTAGTCATATCTTTAACATTTATGTCTTTATTTCTGCCTTTTTCTTTCTTCTTTAAGATATTATTAAGACCATATTCTTTATTAAAACTTGCAATACACAATGTTCTCATTTTATCTTGAATAGTACGTAAACTATCTCTAGTGAAAACATCGCCTTTACCAACTTGTTTAGACATACCATTTTTGCTTTTATATTTTATTGGTACACCTACAACATGAAGATGTGGACTTGTTTCATCATAATGAATAATTGCACTTGCTATTTTAAAATCAGGAACTAACTCTTGTAAATCATTAAGTTGTTCTTTAAAGACATTAGTCATTTTATGTTTAAATTTATCATCTTTAGTGTCCCAGTATTTTTTATCTCCAAGTTCTATAATAATCTCACAAGCAAGATCGTTTTTAGTATTATCACTTATCTTTTTAAAGTAATCAGTAATCTTTCTATCATTTCTACCTTTATTTTCTTGCTCTTTGTTATATTCAAGTCTTGCTTCTTCAAATTCTTCTAAATAGAGATTTTTAACATCTTCATAAAGAGAAGTAGTACCTTTGATTATTTCTATCAATTCGCTATTGTTATCATACTTACGATAGTTATGTTTATCTACTCTTGATAATTGCTTTGCATTTTGGATAGCATTATTAGATAGAGAGGTAGAACCAGAAGTATTGTTCTTTGCCATATTTTTTGATGATGGCTTTCTATTTTTATCACTACTTAAATGTAGTGAGTAAGACAATTCGCTCATAAACTATCAACCCCCTTATTTATCATTAAAATATTTTCTTGCATCTTCTAAAGTAGGGAAGAACTCTTGATTCATCATTGCATTAGAATTTGGTTCAATATAGGTACAAACGATATAGTGATTAAAACAATTATCAGCATAGATTAAATACAAGTTTTCTTTCTCATCAATTAGATGGCATTTACCATATTTTAAATTATAAAATTCTCGTTTATATTCAAAGTCCATATATAAAATCACACTCCTTATTTTAAACTTATTTTGGCTTTGTCAAAATGTTTAACCCCCTAGGTATTTTGACGTACCATCAAAATTACCTCGTGGGCTAGGGCTTCCCTAGAACCCTTTTGACTTATTCCATAATGTTTTAAAGCTAACGCAATAAAACAAAATTACATAAGTCTTGGTAACAAACTATCGCCACTTTCATTGAACTTCGTTCAACAAAACGTGCCACGTTTGTTATAACTTTTTTCATTAAAAAGTTAGCAAAAAATCTTTTATGATAGATAAGTCTAAAACAAGAAAAGTAAACTTTTTTGTTTTAAACTTGCTCCATTATTTATTTAATTATTTCTAGTCAAGGGTTTCACGAGTAAATAAATTTACCCTTGACTAGAAGTATCATTTTTCATTGTTTCCATATTTACTGGTTTAACACCTATTTCTATTGGTATTGGTTCTTTCATATAGATAACACTATCATTGGTTTCATCAGGTATATAGTTAAATGCAGAATTTATATCTTGCATTTGAAATTCATCTTTACCACGAATATAGATAATTCCATACTTATACTCTTTCATTTTTATATCAGGGTCTATCTTGCAATAATCTTCAAGTGGGAATACTCTTATTATTGCTCGGTCATCTCTTATAAAGTTAAAATAGAAAACTCTATCTTCTACAAAATACGTTGCTTCTTCATAACCGACATCATAGTATTGCCTTAATCTCATTATGTGTTTACCAACTTCTTCTTCAGGTAGATAATTACTGAATCGGAGTTCACCAACTAAATTACCAAATAAAGCAGGGGTTTTAACATCAATATAACCTTTATCAAATAACTCATTACAAGGTTTGCAAATACTTTCTCTAAATAGTATTTCATCAACGTATATTAGACTATTCCTTTGTTTTAATTTTATCTCATCTACATATCTCATAATTAAATCAGATTTTTCTTCTCTAGTATAGTCTTTCCAAGTTTTAGTTCTTTTCTTATATTCATCTTTTAACTTAACTCGGTTAATATAATCAATATCTCGTTTTAAAAGTATATCTTGTGGAGTAAAGTTAAGTTCTTCACAACTATTGGTATCAGTTAGTTCATCATTTAATTTTGTGATAGCATCTTCAACAATTTTTTTTTCTTCATTATAAACTTTTAAATCAAATGCACCCTCAATATATGCTTTTCTAATACGTTCTAGTTTATCATTTTGTTTTGAAAGTTCCTTTTCTAATTGTTCTCTAGGTTCATCAAATTTTTGTTTAATCATTGGTAGGAAGAATTGATTAACAACACTATCATATTCTACTAACTCCTGTACGAAATTATCAAAATATTCATTTATAACATTTTCTTTTAAATTAACTTTGCAGTCAGTACAATAGTAGTAATAGTAAACATTACCATTTTTCTTTTTTGTGGCTTTTCCACCCATTAAGCGACCACATTTAGGACAAGTTAGTTTCTGTAAATATAGATAAGTTAAAGTTCTTTGATAACTACGTGAGTTCTTTTTCTTTTGCACTTGGCATTCTTCCCATAATTCTTTAGATACAATAGGTTCTACAACATCAAAGTAATAAGTAGGGTGCTTTGTTCTTTTACCATGAACGAAATCACCTTTATATATTTCGTTTTCAAGTATTGCAGTGATAGAAGAATCTCGCCAGTTGTTCTTACCTAATACCTTTTCTTCATTTAGTAAATTAGATATAGTTTGATAAGAATTACCCTCATAATATAGATTAAATATTCTTTTTACAATATCTTTAGTAGAGTAGTCAATTACTAACTTCTTATCTTCGTGTTTATAACCTAGTGGTGCTTGACTTGGAATATGTCCTTGCTTAATCGCACCTGCTAAACCTATCTTTGTTCTCTCACTTGTTCTTTCTATTTCATTTTGACTAACACTCATTAAAAGTCTTGAAATCATCTTACCATTAGCATTAGTAGTATTTATTTCATCATTAGCACAGTCTAGGTAAGCATCATTTTCTTCTAAAAATGTCATTAACTTTTCCCAGTCAAAGATACTTCTAGTTATTCTATCTAGTTTTAAAGCAACTATGGTGTTGATTTTCTTACTTTTAATATCTTCTTTAAGTCTTTCAAATTCAGGTCTTAAATTGCCTGTTTTAGCACTTATACCAGCATCTTCGTAATAATCTACTATCTCATAATCTTTAAACTTACAAAATTGTTCTAGTCGTTCTTTTTGCTCTGGTAAACTAAAACCCTCACGTGCTTGATCTTCCGTGCTTACTCTCAAATATAGTCCACATAATTTCTTTTCTTCGTTCATAATTATTCCACATCCTTTCTAAAAAAATAAGAGATAAAAGCCCATAGATACATCTACTACCTTTATCTCTTTAACTTATGTTTTTAAATTGTGTACTTCCAAATCATAACCCCATTAAAAAGATTTGGTATGTAAATTCCCCTTGTTTTCGCTTTATATGATAAGGTTTTAAAGAGAAAAAGTCAATATCATTTGCAAAACTCATTAGTGTTTAAGCCATATTCTTTATGTAATCTTCAAGTTCTACTAATTTAATCTTTTTACTTAAATTACCTACATAAATATCAGTAGAATAGTTAAATGCTAGAAAAGTAGTATTGTTTATAATGATTTTATGTGGTTCTAGGTAGTTCAAGTTAGTATTGTTTATTCGTTTGATACTACCATTGATAATCTTTGGTGTAGTATGGCAAAACTCACAAATAAACTCAATACGTTGTTTAAGATTACTTTCCATTTCTAACTCTTGTGTAGTAAACTTTATCATAAAAATCACATCCTTTCCTTATTAATTCTTTTGTAAACACAAAAAAATCAACCCGAACGGATTGATATGTATCTCAAGTTCAAACTATAAAAGTTCGAACAGAAACGTCACTGGAGCAAGTGAACGGAATCGAACCGTCGTCTCAACCTTGGCAAGGTCGCATACTAGCCGCTGTACTACACCTGCATACGTATTAAATAATATCAAATATTTTATGTTT
>JAFWWV010000188.1 GCA_017523305.1 Clostridia bacterium | reverse complement strand
GTAAACCTTGTTACATTACCTGTTGAGTTTAACGCTTCAAAACGTGCTGTAAAAATTTTACAAACAACTGGTATTATGACTGAAGAAGAAATTGACGGAACAAAAAGTGTTTTAACAGCAGCTGCTTTAACATATGTTGCTGCTTTACTTGTTTCAATGCTAAGCTTTTTAAGATTTATTCTTGTATTTATTGCAAGGAACCGAGATTGAAAAAATTAAATATAAAACAAAAAAAGAGTTGAAAAATTTTTCAACTCTTTTTTTTTATTACTTTTTAAAAATTATTCAACTACAATGTTAAACTTTGCAGTCACACCACTATATAATTTTGCTTCAACAACATATTTACCTAGAGACTTAATATTTGTATCAAGAATAATTTGTTTTTTATCAACTTCAATACCACTATTTGTTACTGCTTCTGCAATTTCTTTTGATGTAACAGCACCAAACAATTTACCATTATCACCAACTTTAGCTTTAATTGTAATTGTTTTGTTTTTTAAATTTTCTGCTTTTTTAACAGCAGCTTCACGTTCTAATTGTTTTGTTCTTTCTTGGCTTGCAACTTGACTGGCTTTTTCTCTTAAAACAACGCTATCTGCTTGTTTTGCCATATTTTTCTTTATCAAAAAGTTTTTTGCGTATCCATCATTAACTTCAATGATATCGCCTTTTTTTCCTGAGCCTTTAACATCTTGTAATAATAAAACTTTCATTTGCGTATATCTCCTATATATTTATATTAACACACTTTTTTATATATGGTCAAATAGCAATTTTATTTTTTTATTGTTTTTTAATTATGTTGTTTTAATTTTTATAATTTTGGCAATAAAAAAAGAAGATAGAATTAACTATCTTCTTTAGAAAGACTATCATGTGGTTAATTTCCACTTGGACAATAATTACGGATTGGAAACATAAGTTTCTTTTCACCCAACTTTCTAAATATTATTATATCACAACTTTAAATTATTTTCAAATAAAAGGATTTTTAAAAATGGATATTAGATGTCGCAAAACAAATTGCAAATATAATAAAGATTTAACTTGTATGTCACAAAAAATTACTATTAATAAAAAGTTAGAGTGTATAGAATTTAAAAAAGAAACAGGAAAAGGTTTAAAAGATTTTAGCAAACTAATTTTTAGTGAAAACCCACCAAAAGTTGCTGACTATAGACACATAAAAGACTTATGCTTAACCTGCCAAGCAAAATGTATTTTTAACCAACACAACCATTGTATTGCAAACGGAATAACAGTTAATGCTGCTTGTTCCCCAGAACCAAAATGTATGACTTTTATGAAACCTTAATTTTTTTTAAACTATTATCTTAAATAAAAAAGTGAGTAAAAAAACTACTCTCTAATTTTTGATACATCTACCCAAGTTTTATAACCTGAGCAAGTTTCTAGTTCTGCTAAAGTAAGTTTTACAGCACTATTTGCGTTGCCTGCTGCTGGGTAAACATAGTCAAATCTTTTAAGAGATGAATCTAAATAAACATCAATATTTTCTTTTATACCAAAAGGACAAACACCACCTACTCTATGACCTACCCTAGTTTCTACTTCATCAAAGCCTAACATTTTAGCTTTAGCCCCAAATGTTTGTTTATATTTTGAATTATCTACTTTAGCGTCACCTGCAAGTAAAACTAAAATTGTTTTACCATTTACATCAAAAGACATTGTTTTTGCAATTTGTTTAGGCTCGCAACCCACGGCAATTGCTGCAAGTTCTACCGTTGCAGTGTTTTCACTAAACTCAATAATTTTATCTTCATAATTAAATTTTTTTAAATGCTCTCTTGCTTGTTCTATAGCCATTTTATTTTTATCCTTTATTAAGTTTTTTTATAAAAACTTTTTAACAAGTTTAAACAAATTAAGTTTAATAATAACTAAAATAAAAAACAAGTTAAAATTAATAAAAAACAAAAAAAACCTTAAGAAATTTCTTAAGGTTTTTTAATTTAAAAAATTGTTTACAAATTAAAATTATTTTAATTCGATTGTTGCGCCAACTTCTTTGAATTTTGCTTCTAATTCTTTAGCAGCTTCTGTTGGAACGTTTTCTTTAATAGTTGAAGGTGCACCATCAACTAATGCTTTAGCTTCTGATAAGCCAAGGCCTGTTGCTTCACGAACTACTTTGATAACTGGGATTTTGTTTGGTCCTACTTCTTTAAGTACGATTGTGAATTCTGATTTTTCTTCAGCAGCTGGAGCAGCAGCACCACCTGCAACTGGAGCAGCAACAGCAGCAGCTGCGCTAACACCAAATTCTTCTTCTAATTTTTTTACAAGTTCACTTACTTCAACAAGTGACAATTTTTTAATTTCTTCAACAAGATTATTTAAATCTGCCATAATATTTTATTCTCCTTTAAATTTTTTATTTATATTTATTTTTTTATTTTTAATTTTTTGATTTTTGTTTTTTCCACATTAATTTGGAAAATGTTGATAACTTAAATTTTTAAATTAAAATTAAGCATCTTTTTTTGCAATAGCATCAAGCACTCTTGCTAAAGCTGCAACAGGTGCATTGAGCATACCAAGTAATTGAGCAATAAGAACTTCTTTTGAAGGAATTTTTGATAATGCTTCAATTTGAGCTGCATCAACAACTTCGCCATTAACAATACCAAATTTTGTTTCTAAGATATTGAAATCTTTAATAGCTTTGTATAAAACTGTTGCTGCGCCAACTTCGTCTTCACCAAAAGCAACTGATGTTGTACCATCAAGATATTTTGCGTCATAATTTGTAATACCAAGTTCATCAAGAGCGATTTTGATTAAACGGTTTTTGTAGATTTTGTATTCTACTTTGTTTTCTCTAAAGTTCTTTCTTAATTTGGTATCTTGTTCAACATTAATACCTTTGTAGTTGATAAAAATAACGCTTTTGCTTTTGTTGTATTTTTCTTTAAATTCCTCAACAATTTGCTTTTTTGCTTCTAAAACTTCTTTTGACATAAATCCTCCTTTTAACTAAAACAAAAAACCTTATACTTGAAAGTAAGTATAAGGTCATAAATTTCAATTAAAAAGAAATATGTTAACCACAACTTACCTCGGCAAGCACTTCAAAAAATTGAATTTTACGGGTTTAAGTCACCCACTTGCTGTCTTAAGTAAAAAAGGCTTTTATTTAAAACATACGAATTATATATTATATTTAATATATTGTCAATAGTTTATTTTTAAAAATATATTTTTTTTAAATTTAAAAAAACATAAAAAAGTCACAAATTTAATTGTGACTTTTTTTTCTTGTTTTTATTATTGAGCTAACTCTGGACCTTGTTGTTGGCTAGCAGCATTGATATTTACTCTATCCATTTGCATAGCAGCAAAAACTGCAGCTTCGTTTGCTTGATATTCTGTTGGAGCTGGCCAACCATCTCTACCCATAGAAGCTTCTCTAGCCATTAAGCCCAGAACATACATTTCCTCATTACTAAACATATATTCTTTTTCCCCCTCTAATTTTTTTACAATAAAAGTTTAACACACCAGTACCCTTTCGTCAATACTCGTATTTTTTACATAAAATCTTAACTTCCATAATTTAATAAAAAAAATTTAACAAAATAAAAAATAGGCGACATAAAATCACCTATTTTTTTTATTAATTACTTTTGTCCCATATCAATATGGTAAGCTGCCATTTCTGATTGTATATCACGATAACCTTGTAAAAGATTGTTTTCTGGACCACCTAATAACCTTTGTGTTGAAGATAAAGTTTCGTCAAATGCTCCAGCCTTAAAATCTATAGCAATTTGTTCTGCTGATGGTGGTTCAGCATTATAGCCTTGAGTATCTAATATATCCATAGCATAGTGAGTCCACATATTATCAATTTGTTGTTCAAATTCTTTTGATTGAGTAATAAGTGAAGAACCTAAATCTTTAAAATGGCTTGGACCTTCATTTTGAGCAATAGCAGTAGCATTTTCGCCTACATAAGCTAAAGTTTCTGTTGGACCATATTTACCTTCGCCAGTAATACCTAATTGGTTTCCCAATTTTGATTTATCTTGAATGTTCATCATTTTGGTT
>JAFWWV010000187.1 GCA_017523305.1 Clostridia bacterium | reverse complement strand
GTTTTGATGGGTGTTGTCTTAAAATATTATCGTTCTCATTACTTAACCATTCCCAATCACAAAGTCGATGCAACTTAAAATCTTTTGTACTGATAAGGTAAATTTCATTATCTTTCACATTTCTATTTGTTACTATTGGAATAATACCATTAAAAGCAATGCTCTTATAGCCACCTTCCATAGCAATAATTTCAATATTCCTATGGTTTTCGCTTAAATATTCTTGATATTCTCTTTTGGTTTTTGGACTACATATAATAAAGTCTACATCTTCGTTGTAATTATCAATAAGTTCTTGTATTTTTAAATTGTCAAATTTATCAATAGTTTTTGTAATAGGTGCTATTTCTTTTCGGTCAACTCCATAAAGTAATGGTTCGCTATCATCAAATAAGTATTTTAACCCATTGAGAACAAGTGGTATATATGCTTTCTTTTCATCTTCACTCATATAATCGTGTGGTTTATCTTCATTGTAAAAAGCATTAGTTATTTGTCTGCTTGTTTCTTTTAGCAAATTCTCCATTTCATCATTAAGTAAATTTACAAAAGCACCAGCACTATTTTGCGAACATCTAATTGCCTTATCTGTTATTTCAATCTTGCCATAAATGTTTGCAAGTTCACTTCTTAACTGATATTGTTTTCCGTTGATTGTAGTTAAAGCAATAATTTCTTTACCCCAAACATCTCTGCTTGTTTGCTCTATTTTTGATAATAATGGACAAATATTGCAATTTAATTGATTTGCTAAAACTCCTAAATAAACATTTTTTAAAGCATTTTCTGCTGTTGCTAAACTAATCATTTTGTTTCTCCTTTAAAAAAATCTCTTGTCGCAATTTCTTCCACAACATTTACTGCATTTACTTCGCCACTTTCTAATAATTCTTCTGCTCTTCTCCAACTTCTCAAGAAACTTGCTATTGCTTTCTTTTCACTTGAATATGTTTTTATCGCAGTGTCTCCTATATTATGAATATGCTTAAAATAATACGATTGTGCTAAACCGCAAAAAATCTCGTTTTCGTTTTTTACTATAATCCATCTATCTCTTTGAATGTGTATCATTTCTTTCTCCTATTTTGCTTAAACTCTTTAATTATACCTTTCAAAGTAAAAATTATTGTTAAAGTCCCCCATATAATCAGATATGCCAGACCTAATAAAACTATAATTCCTTTTGATATTTCACTCATTTACTTTCACCATTAATAATTTTATCAATTTCTTTTTTACAAACTCTTTTTATTACAGAAAGTTCACATTCAACCAAATCATAGTTTTTAAGATTTATCATTCTATGGTGAAGTTCGTTTTCTAAAGCATAGTTAAGTTTATAAACTTCTTTTTCTGTTAAAAAAATTGGTCGGCTGTACTCACTAAATATTTGCCTGTGAGGATACATACTAAAATCTGTGCCCGTTACCAATTTTTTAGTTTTCTTGTTTTGAAAAGCATAAAGTTTCATTTCTTTCTCCTTTCTGTATCATTGCAATGATACAATTTTCGACTTTAATAAGATTGTGTCGCATTTTTGACAATTCTATACTCAATTACCAATATTTTGTAAAATTATTAGAACTATAATACTAATAATTTCGAGTATATTTGACACTATAAAAGCAATCCCCATTTTGTTTGATGCATATCTAGGCTTTGCTATTAGCCTAACACAGCAGAACGACATCAATATATAACTTATTAATATTAACATTTTTATACCCCTTTATCCTTGCATTCAAAGTCATACAATACTGTGGCCAAATTCCAGAAATCTTTTTCAAATCTTTGAAATTGCTCGTCAGAAAAGAAACTCCCAATACTATCTGTTGAAAGCATTACGCACCTTTTAGTAAAATATTTGAATCTAAACTGAACATCACTTTCGCTTTTTACATAAACCTCACAAGAAAAACTTGGTTTCTCTCCTATCGGTGTTAAAAAATTAAGCAATGTATTATCTCCATTAGTAGAGTGCAACCAGTAATCTCTTTCTTTCATTTTTGCTTCGATTCTTTTCAATAAATCAGTCATAGTTTTTCTCCTTATCTAACTCAACTTTAACTGCCCAATTAGAAAGACACACTGGGCACTTTATTTCAAATAAAACTGCCTCTTCGTTTTGACCAATTCTTTTAAGGTCTTCCAACTCATAAGCAAATTCGCATTCACACTTTCGGCATCTAACCATACCACTATATGGAGCCTTTGTTATTCTTATCATTTACTTTCTCCCTTATCTATCTTAATTTTTACCGTGCCTAAATCAAAAGAAACAAAGGTCGTCATTTGTCCTTCTATCTTGCCTTCCTTAATAATCTTCTTGCACTCTTTTTTATCTTTCCTTGTCTGCTTGCATACTCCGTTTATTCTTCTTAAGCAACTCCAACAATCTAATCTCATAAACTTTTCTCCTGCACATTTTTTACACTTTTTCCAGGCTAATGAGCATCTTTTGCGATTTTATGCTCACTATACTGGCAATCTTTTACTGTATGCTTTGCAAATATTTCTCGGCTTCTTCGTATGTCTCAAACAAGTTTTTTTCTGGCATACCAACATACATTGAAAACGAACCATCGTCATCATTAAAATCAGTGTCATACATTATCTTGTTTTTTCTTGAACTATCAAATGTCACTCTGCCTATTTTAACCAAAAATGGATATCTCTGCTTTTTAGTGTAGACATAGTAGCATTCGTCACCAATCTTGAATCTTGTATTAATCAACATTTGTTGTTACCTCTTTCTCTCCAAACATAAGTCCACACCAGTCGTCTAACTCTTTCTCGCTCTTAAATGTGCCACCAAAAACAAGTTCATAATTATCGCCAAAGAGTTTTTTGTAAATGTCGTGTTTACAAGAGCCAATCAAACCCATATCTCGTTTTAACCAACTAAAACCACTAGAATAATGGCTTGCAATTATACTCCCCATATTACCGTCTTTAATCATTGCATAACCTATAATATCACCATCTTCACCAGCATCTTGAATAATTCCATAAGAACTTCTGTCAGTATACAAACCAACAATATAAATTTTTTGCTTTTCTTTTTCCATTTCTCCTACCTTCCTTCTTCCTTTTATTCCACTTCTTCCATTTTAAACTGCTCAAGCCCAGCCGTGCACATTATATTCAACGACTTCTCTGGTGCCTCACGATAGCATTTCTGTATCCAGTATTTTTCTCTCTCTAAAATACTCTCACCACGGTGCACTATTTCGATTACTTCAAACCTATAATCTTCGATTTTTTCAATGTCAAATCGACCACCTTTCAAATGCTGGCCCCACCTAAAAATCGGGTTGTTTATAGTCTGCCCCACATAGAATTCGCCACTGGCCTTCTTTGTGATTTTGTAAATGTACCCCACCACCGATTCTCTATAAAAATCTTCTTTCGTTATCCAGCAATTCTCCCCGTCAAATTCGTCTTGATATTTGCGACCTTCTTCCGTTACATAAGAACGAACACAACCTGGACTACAAAAATTCAACTTGTTGTACTTTGAATATTCGCTTCCCAACTTTGCCCTTATGTCCCAGTCGCTTATCTTATTCCCACATCGCATC
>JAFWWV010000186.1 GCA_017523305.1 Clostridia bacterium | reverse complement strand
GCGATTTAGAAAGCGAAGTTATATTAAACAAATTAAAAAAATCTAGCGACATAAATTTTGGTTATGACGCTTTAAATAATAAATATTGTAATATGATAAATTGTGGAATTATTGACCCTACAAAAGTTACAATAAGCGCTTTAACAAACGCTGTAAGTGTTGTTTCAACTATGCTTACAACTCAAGGTATTATTGCTGATAAATTATAATTTTATTTACTTTATATTAAAAAATAGTTTTAAAACAAAAAAAACACCTAAGTTTTAGGTGTTTTTTTATTAATTTTATAAATATTTATCTACATTAAAAGCGTTCCAAGGAGCAATATCTGTTGGTGGAGTTACTTTATAAGTAAGTCTATCTTTTGAAACTGGGTGGTTAAATTTTAAAACTGTTGCCCATAATGCTAAATTGCCTTTTTGAGTTTTTGCACCATATTTAACATCATTTACTACTGGGCAACCAATGTTTGCCATTTGTACCCTAATTTGATGACTTCTACCAGTTTGAAGGCTAACTTTAACTAAAGATTTATCGTCTACAGTTTCTAAAACTTGATAAGTTAAAATTGCTTCTTTTGCACCATCTTCAGTTTGTGGGCAAATTTTAACAATATTATTTTTTTCATCTTTCTTTAAATAATTTACTAAGGTTGCTTGTTTTAACCTTGGTGTACCGTTAACTACTGTAAAGTATGTTTTTTCAAATTCATCTGTTTTAATTTGTGCACATAATCTTTCAGCACTTTTTGATGTTTTTGCAAAAACCATTACACCACCAGTTGGTCTATCAAGTCTATGAACTAAACCTAAATAAGCTTGACCTGGTTTATTATATTTTTTTACTAAATAATCTTTTAACATATTTAGCATATCTTTATCACAACTACTATCTTCTTGTGTTGGAACATTTTGTGGTTTAACTGCCACTAAGATTTGATTATCTTCAAAAATAACATCACACATTTTGACCTATTTCCTACTTTTATAAAATTTACTTTTATATTATAATAAAAAACAATAAGAATGTAAACACTTAAAAATATTTTTGTTTATGTTGTTTTGTTATTAAAAAATAAACAATTTAAACTGAAAAAAAAGAACACATATTTTTATAGGTTCTTTTTATTTTAAAAGTTTTAAAATTTACACAAAGCGCTGCAACCACAAGGTAACATAATTTTTTCATTTGTTGGTAGGCAAACTTCATAAGCTTCAATTTTATCAAGATTTTCTACTTGTAAAGCACGAGAGATTATGTTTTTCATAACAGTTGGTTGAAGACCTGTTGTATAACTGTTAATTAAAAAGAATAATGGATTATCGCTTAAAACTTGTGAACAAAGTTGTACTAAATCGTATAAGTTTTCTTCAATTTTCCAAATTTCGCCAGTTGGACCCCTACCATAACTTGGTGGATCCATAATAATTGCGTCGTATTTATTACCCCTTTTAATTTCACGGGTTACAAACTTTTTGCAATCATCAACGATATATCTAACTGGTTTTTCGCTTAAACCTGATAAAGACATATTTTTCTTAGCAACTTCTACCATATTTTTTGCACTATCTACGTGTGTTACAACTGCACCAGCACTTGTACAAGCAACTGTTGCCCCACCTGTATAGGCAAATAAATTTAAAACTTTTATTGGACGTTTAGATTCTTTAATTAAATCTATCATTTTTGCCCAATTTACAGCTTGTTCAGGAAAAAGTCCAGTATGTTTAAAGCCCATTGGTTTAATTTGAAATTTTAAATCTCTCCAACTTATAGTCCAACTTTCTGGCATTGGTTTAAGGTTTTGCCAAGCACCACCCCCACCAATACGATTATATTTAGCGTTTAATTTGCTATAATTTTGCATATCAGTTTTGCTTGTCCAAATAACTTGTGGGTCTGGACGTAAAAGATAGACATCTTTCCATCTTTCTAATTTTAAGCCATCACCTGTTGCTAAAATTTCATAATCTTTCCATTCAAAATTTGCTTTCATTTTTCTCTTCTTTTTTTATAGATTAATTTAATTAAAAGTGAGTTTTTAATTAAACCCACTTTTAACTTTTTTATATTAGTCTTTTAAAACTTTTAATTTTAAAATAGCTTTTTCTTCGCCAATTTCAATTTCTTTTTCCACGTCAGGAGCTACGATATTTTCGTTAAGTTTTTTAACTAAAACTTCTTGTTTAATTTTTTCTGCAAAAGTTGAAACAAGGTTTCTTACTTCGTCTGAAGTTGAAACAACGTCCATTTCAATTCTATCTTCAATATTAAAGCCAGCTTCTTTTCTTAATACTTGTGCTGTACGAACAAGTTCTCTAAACAAGCCTTCAAGCATTAAATCTTTATCAAGAGTGGTATCTAATACTAAAGTTTGTGTTCCTGTTGTAGAAATTACAAATTCTGCTTTAGGTTTATTATTTAAAACAAATACGTTGCTATCAAGTTCGCCTAAATCAGTTTTAACTTTACCTGCGTTGTATTGGTCAACCCATTTTTGCATTTCTTCATCAGATAAATCTGTAACCATTTGTTTTAATTTTTGTACATCACCTTTAAGAACAGCACCTGCTGTTTTGAAGTTTACTGTTAAGAATGGTGTGTTGAATTTTGAATTATCTTTTTCAAAAACAACTGATTTAATGTTAAGTTCTTCTTTAACAATGTTTTCAAATTGTTTTACAGCTTTTTCTTCTTTTTCAGAAGCTAAAACATATAAAGTTTTTAAAGGTTGTTTAATTTTTAAAGCTTTTTCGTTACGAAGTCTAAGAGTAGTTGCAATAACATCTCTTACAACAGCAACGTTTTCAACAATGTCGCTATCTTCAACTTCGCTAATAACTTGTGGGAATCCACCAAGCATAATGCTTTCTGCTTCGTTATCTTCTGTACCCCTTACAAGATTTTGCCAGATATAATCTGTCATAAATGGAATAACAGGAGCCATAACTTGAATCATAGCTTTTAATGCTTTATATAAGCACCAGTAAGCTGTTGTTTGGTCTTGTTTATCGTCACTCTTCCAGAATCTTCTTCTGTTTACACGGATATAGAAATTTGTTAAATCGTCAACTAAGTTTTCAAAATCTTTTACAACAACAAAGTTTTTGTTATTTGCATAGTTGTTGTCAGAATCTTTAACAAATTTGTTAATTTTTTCAATAAGCCATCTATCAGTAACATTTAAGTTCTTGAAATCTGGTTTAAAGTTTTGAACATCTGGCTTATCAATGCAAGCATAAGTATTATAGAAAATATAAGCGTTCCAGAAGTTCATTAATTTTCTTCTTGCTTCGTCAGTTAAAGTAAAGCCAAAACGCATATCGTTAGTAATATTTGCACCAGCGTATAAATATCTAATTGTATCTGCGCCCACTTTATCAGCAACAACGTCACACTCAAGGCTGTTTCCACCACTCTTATGGAATTCGTTGCCGTTTTCATCTTTAACATATTGATAAGTAACAATTTTTTTGTATGGAGCTTTGCCTGTTAAAACAACACTCATTACTAAACATGAATAGAACCAAAGTTTAAGTTGTTCTACCATTTCGCAAACGTAATCGCTTGGGAAGTTATTTTCGAAGAATTCTTTATCTTCAAAGTATTTTTTAGTACTAAATGGTGTAATACCAGCGTCTAACCAGCAGTCACCAACTTCTTTAACTCTTTCAACAGTAGTACCACAGTCTGGACATTTAATTTTAACGTTATCAATCCAAGGACGGTGTAAGTGTGGAATTTTTGCAATTTCTTCAGGATTTACTGCCATTTTTGAAAGTTCGTCAAGGCTACCAACAATAGTAACTTTGCCACAATCTGGACAAACATAAAATGGTAGTGGTAATCCGTAGAAACGACTTCTTGAAATATTCCAGTCGCCCATATTATTAAGCCAGTCAGCCATTCTCTTTCTGCCATATTCTGGTTGGAAAGTAACATCTTCAATAGCTTTTAATAATTTTGGACGAAGTTCGTCAACGCTAATATACCAAGTTGAAATTAATTTATAAACAAGGTCTGTTTTACATCTCCAGCAATATGGATAACTGTGAGTATATTTATGAGCATAATATAATTTATTATCTTCTTTTAACCTATTTACAACAAGTTCAACAACATCAGTTGTTTTCTTTCCTTTTAAGAAACCTGTGTTATCAAGCATAACACCTTGGTCGTCAATTGGGCAGATTTCTGGTAAATTAAATTGTTTACCAAGTTCAAAGTCTTCTGCACCACAGCCAGGAGCAATATGAACTACACCACTACCTTCAGTTGCATCAACCATATCCCAATTAACAATTTTATGTTCAAATTGTTGTTCAGCTAATTCTGGGAAGCAAGTTTCATAAGTAAGGCCTACAAGTTTGCTACCATCAAATTCTTCTAAAACTTCGTTTTCTTCTTTAACTACTTTTAATGCGTCTTTACCAAGTACAAGTTTTTCGCCACTTTCTTTAAGAAGCACTTTTACGTATTTAATTTCAGGATTTACTGCCAATGCTACGTTTGCTGATAATGTCCATGGAGTTGTAGTCCAAGCAAGAACTTTAAAATCTTCGCCTTTTACTGGGAATTTTGCAAAAATTGCTGTGTGTGTTACATCATGGTAACTACCAGCCATTTCGTGTTCTGATAAACTTGTACCACATCTTGGGCACCAAGCCATTGGACGATTTTTACGAACAATATAACCTTTTTTGTCGCATTCTTTTAAGAAATGCCAGATAGAAAGAATATTTGTATCGGTATTTGTAAAGTAACTGTTATCCCAGTCCATCCATTGACCCATACGAATACTTTGGTTTGTAATTTCGTTTGCGAAATAATCAACCCTTTCCATACATTTATTTGTAAATTTATCTAGACCATAATTTACAATTTCAGGTTTACCGTTAAGACCTAATTCTTTTTCAACGTTAACTTCAACCCACATACCTTGTGCGTCAAAACCGTTTTGATATTGACAATCTTTGCCTTTTAAAGCGTTGTATTTAATTGTAATATCTTTTAATGTTCTACCCCAAATATGGTGAACACCACAACGGTTATTTGCTGTAATAGGACCGTCTAGAAATTTAAATCTTTCGTTATTTTTGTTTTTTTCTACTAGCTTTTTAAAGCAATCTTTTTCTTTCCAAAATTTTAACATTTGTTTTTCCATTTGTATAAAATTTGGCTTTACATCTTCTTTTTTCATTTTTTTAACTTTCCTCTTTTTATTTTTTTAAAAACACAAAAAAGCGATATTTGTTTAGTTTAAAGGTTTATAAAACCCCTTATAAAACAAAAAAATCCGTGTGTTATAAGACGCAAAAACACATGGACCACTTATAACAGGTACTAACATACCCTGCCCACAAATAACGGTTGGGCTTTCCGAAATTCTTTACTTATTTAGTTAAAAAAAAGATAACTAAATTTTCAAAAATCCAGCTAATAGGTGATATTATTAAAATTTAACTATTGTGCTTTCAGCTTTAACACAACTCTCTGTAAAGTTAAGGTTTTTAATAACGTGTCCTACATTATTGCTTTTTTGATATTTTACATTGTTTATAATAATTTAAAAGCATATAAAAGTCAATATATTTTAGCAAAACTTTACATAAAAAAAAGAGTAAACTTATTTAAAAGGTTTACTCTTTTTTGTTTTGTTTTTTTAGTTTTTAAATATCTTCTGGCATTGAACCGATATTAACTGTTGAATCGCTATCGTCGTCAGATTCATCGCTAGTATCAACGCTATAAGTTACATCACTATCAGGTTGTTCTACCATTTGAGCTGAAGTCGGTTGAACTGGTTGATAATTTGGGTCATCAGCAAGAGTTTCAGTAAATCTTACTGGAGCTTCAGGAATTTCATCTTCTTCTACTGATTTTTCTAATGAGTCATCAATATTAGGATTTGCAAATTCTTCTTCGGTTTCAACATCTTCTAAAGCATTTTCTTCAAAAGAATCTTCTTCAATAACAGGTTGAACATCTTCGATTGTTGCTTCGTCTTCAACTTCTTCAGTTGTTTCTTCAGCTGGAGCTTCGCCATATTCTCTTAATAAAGCTTGTGCGTCAGCATAATCTGCTTCAGAAACATTGTTTGGAATATTATCTTCTTCAACATCTTCAACTACTGGTTCTACTTCAGCAGTAGGTTCTGCAGGAGTTGTATAAACAGGTTCTTCTGCATAGTTTGTTGTAGGTTCAGCGCTTTGAATTGTAGGTTGTTCAGTTGTATTAACAACAGTTACTACTGGTGTTGGTTCTGCTTGAACTGGTGCTACATCTTGAGTAACAGGGGTTTCTTCTTGAGCAGGTTTAACTGTTTTCTTTGCAGGTTTTTTGTTTGCTGAGTCTTCTTTTCTTGGTCTACCTCTGCCCCTTTTTTCACCTACAGCTTTTTTAGTTTTCTTTTCGCTTTCTGCCTTTTTAGGACGACCTCTACCTCTTTTTGGTTTTTTGTCCTTTTCGCTATCTTCTTTTTTAGGTCTTCCTCTGCCTCTTTTTGGCTTTTTATCTTTTTCGCTTTCTTCTTTTCTTGGTCTGCCTCTACCTCTTTTTTCAGTTAAAGCAGTTTTCTTTTTAGTTGTTGCTCTTTTCTTTCTTTTTCTTGCAGGTTTATCTTCTTCGTCGTCATCTTCGTCTTCTTCCACTTCTTCAGTTTCAGGTTGTGGAGCAACTTCTTGATAAGCAGGAACTACTACTGCTTCTGGTTGTTCTGCAAGATTTTCTTCTTCAACAACTGG
>JAFWWV010000185.1 GCA_017523305.1 Clostridia bacterium | reverse complement strand
GATATAACTCAATATATAATCAATTCAATGAATGTTTCTTCAAGCACTGGACAAGTTATGAACTCTGCAACGGACTGGTCTGTTGCACAAGAAGTTTTTGAAACAGCAACTGGACAAACTTGTTCTTATAAAATTTCAGCCGATAGTTTTGCAGACCAATATCCTATTGACCCAAATAGTGTGAACTATATTATAGGAATATTTGGTGGGGCAATTGTCTTGGTGGCAATGTTTATGATGGGCTTTAAATTAGCTGAAAGGGTTTTTATGTTGATTTTCTATTATATAATAAGCCCACTAATTTTAGCTGTTTCCCCTTTAGATGATGGAAATCGCTTTGCTATATGGAGAGATAGTGTTATAGCAAAACTCCTGGCTTCAGGTGGAATTATAGTTTGTATAAGTTTATTCCTGGTCTGTATGCCTGTTATTAAGAATTTCTCAGTTGCTGTTTTTGGAAATTCCTTCACATCGCAAGTCTTTAATCTATTATTCATAATTGCAGGTTCTTTCTTTGCTAGTAGGGGTGGAGAAATTATTGCAAATCTTGTTGGAGACAATATTGGTGCTAACGAAGGTCGTGAAACAGCAGATTCACTACGAAAAGCAATGGCAGGAATAAAAATTGGTGGGGGAGTTGTTGGAGCAGGAATCCTTACAGCTTCAAAGATTGGTTCAGGTGCAATCAGAACAGGTTCAAAAGTTGCCTTTGGAACAAAAGAAACAAGGGCGATGGGTGCTTCTAATGAAGCCTTTAATAATATGAATGAAGATGGCTCTTACGGACAAAAAGCAAGAAAAGGCTCAGGTGTTGTTGGTTTAGCTGACAGCTTTAAAAACATTAAGAGATATGGTGTTATTGGTGGTTCATTCCAAAACTACAAAAACTCTGTTATAAATAATGGACAATCTTCTTACAGAAAGAGTGTTTCAACTCATAAAAAAGAAGATGACCCAAATGGAAAAGCAAGTAAAAACTAAAGGAGAATATTATGCGAATTATTCCTAAGAAAACTAGGGTAGGATTTCAAATATTCAGGGGAGTAACCCTGTTTGATATGATTTTTGCAACCATATACTTGCTTTTGCTAGTCGTTACATTTAGAGCAAATATTGGTTTCGCAAAATGGATTTTAGCAAGTGTTGAAACAATTGCATTTGGATTCCTTGTTATGAAGGTTCAATATAGAAAAGGTTATCAACTACTTGGAGCATTGTTTTCCTTCTTAGTTATAAATAAGAAGTATTTCAAGAAAACAAAGAATAAAAGAAAAGATATGAAGTTAATAATGCCTATTACTTCAATTAAAAACAATACATTCAAATCAAGCAATAATTACTATGGCTCTGTCATAAGAATAGAAGGTTTTGATTTTTATAAACAAACACTAAGACAACAAAATAGTGAAATAGATGCTTTTGCAAATGCAATCAAAGGAATAACCGATGGTGCAATTGTAAAACTTGAAACAGCAATTGACTTTGAAGAATTTATCGCAAATAACAATATTTCTTCAGATGTCTTAAATGAAGTTATAAATGAGTCAGAACAAGACAAAAAGAAGAGTCGCAAGGAAAAACACAAGGAAGCTCGTTTAAAGGCAAAATTGGCTCATTTTACGGCTTCTGAGACAGAAATTGAAGTTATTCCTACTAAATCGGTTGCTGAAAAGGTCAGAGAACAACACATCAGAATCACAAAAGAATTTTTTGAGAAACTAAATCGTGATGAAAGAGTATATCAACCTTCTTATTATTTAGTTATATATGAAAAAATTGATAGAGTGTTGGAAGATGTAACTTCAAGTATTATTGAGCAACTTTCAAATATTGGCTTAACAACTACAAGGCTTGATAAAAAACATCTTGCAATGTTCTTAAAAAACTTCCACGATAGAGAGTTTGATAAGAATGAGATTGAATCTCTTGATGAGAAAAAATATCTTGATTGGGCAACACCAAATGAAATTAAAGTTCATTCAAATAAAATTACTGTAGATGATAAAGAATATGGGATATTTTCTATCAGAGATTATCCTATTGAAGTTTCAAACGGTTGGGGAATAGGGCTTATGAGTATTCCTGGAACAAAGGCAGTTATGAAACTTAAAAAAATTGACCCTTATAAAGCAATAAGAACAATCGATAAAGATATGATAGAACTTAACTCTCAATATTCTATGGCAAGAAGAGAGAGTGAAAAGAAAAGATTAGAAACACAATATGCAACATCAGAAGAATTACTTGAAAGATTAGTAAATGGAAATGAACTAATGTATGAAACAGACTTCTTTATCTGCACAGAACTTCAGAACACTGGTTCAGTTTCTGAAAAAGAAATTAAAAGAAAAATTAGGGACTATGGTTTTAAATTAACCAACTTTAACTTTAATATGTTAGATGGATATGTGTCTATGATGCCATCTCCAATAAATCTAAACAGTGTTAAAATTGGTTATGCTATAAATTCAAGTTCTCTTTCTGCAGTTTTCCCTTTTGTATCTGAAATTCTTATGGATAAAAAAGGAAAATTTATTGGCTATAATGATGAAGGTATCCCTGTTGTGTTTGACTTATTTAAAAGAGATAAATCTCGTGTAAATAGCTCAGCTGTTATTCTAGGCAAATCAGGACAGGGGAAGAGTTATTTCTCAAAAGCTTTCTTATCAAAACTTGCTTGTGATAATACAAAGATTATCGCAATCGACCCTGAAAATGAATATTCTTATTTGTGTAAAACACATAACGGAACAGAAATTGATGTTTCAGGCTCAAAGAAACAACTTATCAATCCGTTCCAAATCTTCCCACCTTTGGAAGAAGATAATGAAACAGAAAATGGAACAGCTCTTCCAAAAACTCTTGAGAATGACTTAACAGCCTTCTTGGGAGAAGATATTGTAGCTGACCTTAAAAAGAAAAAAGATGAAAGTGTTGCTAATTCTCAAAATCCATTAACACTAACACTTCAATTCTTAAATCAATTCTTCAGAATTATTCTTCCTGATATTGAGTTGGATACAGCTTGTTTACTAGATAACCTTGTATTAAAACTTTATAATCAAAAAGGAATCACTAATAAAACTAATTTCAAAAACTTAAAAGCAAAAGACTTCCCAATCTTTGATGACCTTTATAATTTGATTAAAGAAGAAATGCAAAACACTACAGAAGTTTATGCTAAAGAAAATTTATCTAAACTTGAAAACTATATAGGTCGTTTTGCAGGGGAAGGATTAAACAGTTCTCTTTGGAACGGTTACACAACTCTTGAGATTGATAACGATTTTTCAGTATTCAACTTCAGAGAGTTACTTTCAAATAAAAACCAAAATATTGCTAATGCTCAAATGCTTCTTGTTATCCGTTTCTTGGAGCAAGAAATTATCAAAAACAGAGACTATAACTTAAAGACAGGCGACAATAAGAGAATCTTAATTCTTATCGATGAAGCACACTGTTTCATTGATGAGAAGTTCCCAATCGCACTTGACTTTATGTATCAGATGGCAAAAAGAATTAGAAAATATAATGGTAGCTTAATTACTACAACTCAAAACATAAAAGACTTTATTGGAAGGTCTCCTGAAGTTCAGGCTAAGGCATCTGCATTGATAAATAACTGTCAATACAAGATTGTCTTCCACCTTGCTGAAGATGACCTTAACGACTTAATCCATCTATTCAGAAATGGAGTAGGGTTGACTGAAGATGAACAAGATTACATCAGTCAAGCAGGATTAGGTCAAGCACTATTCTTTATCGACACCTACCAAAGAGTTGGTGTAAATATTAAAATAATTCCTGGCGAAGAATTATTTGTAAAAGATGCTTAAAAGGGGTAAATAAAAATGAATGAAAAGGAAATGATTGAACTCAAAAACAAAAAAATGAATGTCTGCAAAATTGCAACTTTTGTTCTTACAGGTCTAGCAGTTGTTTTAATTGGGCTTATGATTGCTTGGCTTTTAGTTAGACATTCTAATCCAACAGCGACACTTACATTATCTATCATAAGTGGGATTTTTGTCCTTCTAATTTTAGCCACTTCAAGTGTATATTTTGTTTTCAAAAAACAAGCTGACAAGCTTCAAGAAGACATTGACAACGAATAGGAGAAAGCCCTGCTTTCTCCTTTTCTCTATATGCGATTAGCAGATAGAAAAAAGAAATCGGTTCTCGATTTGCTTTAAAAACCAAAGTGCGACAGAGTGCGACAAGATAAAAAGCAAGTGCGACAGCATATTTTTGCTATTTTATCAGTGTTTTAGCAACATATTTTCGCAAATTGTCGCAGTTCTTATCCTGTTTCAAAACAAAACCCCTTGCAATTCGGCTAAAATTACACTATAATACTACTAACTATATATAAATGGAGATGAATCAATATGAAAGAAAAGAAAACACTTCGCAAAGAAATTTATGTTAGAATTTATGACAAAAAACTTGTCGATAAATACGAAGAAGTAAAAAATTCTAAGCGAGAAAAAGTTACTGATAATGACTTTGCACAAGAGCTAATTAAATTAGGTCTTAGTGTTTTGACATCTTCAAAAGAAGGTCTTGAAAACTTCGTAGATTCATCAGCAGAAATGAAAAGAATGTTGGGTGTTATCATCAAGGAATTGAGAAAACAATCAGACAACAATTCTGTCATTTCAGAAATCAACAATAAAAAATCAAATGCAATTTACAATCTCCTTGTTGCTCAAGCAACAGGCGAAACAGTTACTGAATCTGAGATTGAAAATGGTATGTATGATGCGATGCCTGAAAGGTTCGTAGAAGAAATTCGAAAGAAGGGGGATAGGAACGAAGAATGATAGAATCTCCTAACATCATCGTTAGAACTAAATTCTATCCTTCAAGACCAAACATAAAAAACATTGCCCAATGGGCAACCAGGAGAGCCTTCTACACTTGCAACTCTGCATACAATATTTTAGATTATCTCTCTCGTGAGAGTGCAACTTCAAAGAGTCTGAGTGAAGAAGAAAAAGAGATAATTCGTGAACTTGAAAATCAAGTCGTTCCTGAAAACAGTATTATCGATTATATCTCCGAACGACCTGGTGCAGGTGGGTTGTTTTCAAAAGATGGTTTGATGTCCGAAGAAGAAATCAAACAAGCAAAAGATAAAATGAAAACAACAGGCAGTATCGTTTGGGAAGGATTCATTAGCTTCGAAACGAAATACGGAAAAGAAAATTGTAACAGCTACGACCAGGCAATGACTCTTATGAATAAGGCAATGCCTTCAATGTTAAAACACTCTCATCTTGATTATGACAATATGGAGTGGTTTGCAGGATTTCATACAAATACTGATAACTACCATATCCAATTTGTTATGTTTGAGAAAGAGCCACAACATATCACAAAAAATGGCGATTTATCCTTTTCGAATAAAGGACAAATCGCCAAGCATAATTTCGACAATGCGAAATTCTGCATCGAAAAAGAACTTACCTTCGAAAAGGATATTTCATTTCAAAAACGAAATGAAATTAGAAGTTCTTTTTCAAAAGCCTGTTTTACACAAAGAAAAGAAAGTCTTTTTGAAGATGACTTCTTAGAACTTGCATCTAAACTTCCATCAAGTGGTAGGTTAAGTTATGATAGTGATAATATGCAAGATTTAAAACCTTTGGTAAAAAAGATAACAACTAATTTGATTCAAACCTGTCCAGAAATTAAAGAACAATATAACGATTTTAAAAAATATGTTGTTGAAAGAAAAAACAAACTTGAATCAATTTACACAAAAAACAACATTAAAAAATCCGATAAACTTAACAATTATGTAAATGACCGAATGGAAGATTTATTTAATAGGTTAGGTAATATCACTATCAGAACAGCACAAAATATTAAAGCTAACTCTGAAAAACATACCAGAACTAAAACCATCAACCCAAACACAAAGGTTTATAGAAACAATAAGAAAAAAATCTCTTTAGCAAAGGCTTCAAGCTCACTTTTATCTATGTCAGGCTTTAGGGAAGAAAGTTTGAAAGCTGTAAAAGAGTTAAAGAGAAAGCTTGAAGAATCAGAAGAAATAGAAATGCAACAAGCAAAAATAGGAGTGATTTATGAAGCAAAAATTACTTAAAGCACTATTATATATCTCATCAGTTGTATTACTTTCTATTCCTTTTAGTGGAATAGTGAATACTCTGCTTAAAAACAACTTTAATTTTGTATGGTCTGTAAATGTATTCTTTGGCAAGGATACATTCCTTATTGCATCAATTATCATTGTTGTATTTCTTTGTATCCCATTATTCTATCTTTGTAAAAAGTTCATTACCAACACAGGAACTTCTGTAGATAAGGTTACAAAGTCAAAAAATAACCTTCACGGTTCTAGTCGATTCCTTGAAAAGAAAGAACTAGACAAAATCTATCCTGTAGCAGAACTAAATGCAGACAATTATAAAGCAGGTCTTCTTGTAAATAGTTATTTTAAAAATAATAAATTATTTGGAAATTTAAGTTATAAAAGACACTGTTTAACTGTCGGAACTTCAGGTGTGGGAAAAACAACTTACTTCCTTGAACCAACAGTTCAATTTATCGCACACAGCACAGACAAACCTTCACTTGTTTTCTCAGACCCTAAAGGCGAACTATACGAGAAAGAGAGTGGGGTATTATCAAAGCTTGGCTATGATGTTAAAAAATTGGATTTAAGAAATCCTGAAAACTCATTAAGATTTAACCCATTATCAAATTTATTTGATGATTATCAAGGGCAATTAAATGAGTTTAGAAAAGTAAAACAACACGATGAAGTTCTTTCAGAATATATCAAGGAACATTCAGACCTTTATGTTGACTTTGTTGAAGACAAAGAAACAGATTATTGGTTCGAATATGATGGATATGCTTATGATGATATGGATTTAGTTCAAAATGCAATTGAAAGAACTCGCAGACAAGTCATAACTGACCTAAAAGATAATATCAAACAAATTGCATCAAGCATCGTTCCACAAGAAAGAAATTCTGAAGCAATGTGGTGTGAAGGTGCAAGGTCATTGATTTCTTCTGTTATTTGGGGTCTCCTTGAAGATTCAGAAGTTCCTGAATTAGGGATAAAAAAGGAAATGGTTACACTTAACCAAATCTCTTATATCCTTGCATCAGAAGAAGACTATTTGATGGACTTTATCAATAATAGACCTGCGACTTCAAATGCTAAAACACTCGGCTCTCAATATGCTAATAATAAAGCAGAGAGTATGAGAGACTCATTTAAGTCAATGGCAATTACATTCTTAAATAAATTAAATGGTTTAGAGTATTTACTTGGAGAAAATGAATTTGACTTCTCAGAGTTTACATCTAAACCAACAGCAATATTCTTAATTATTCCTGATGAATCAGATACTAGATATTCAATTGCAACAATGTTTATCTCCTTGTTATATACAAGCTTAACTAGAGAAGCATCATTATCAAAGGATAGCAAACTTCAAAGAGAAGTATTCTTCCTTCTTGATGAATTTGCAAATCTTCCTAAATTTGAAAACATTGCAAAATGGATTTCTATTAGTAGAAGTAGGGGAATATATTTCTTGTTAATGATTCAATCATTAGGTCAGTTGATAGATAGATATGGACAAGGTGTTACTTCTACTATTCAGACTCAATGTCAATTGAATGTATATTTAGGAACAACCGATAAAGAAACTCAAAAATATTATGAATACCAATTGGGAACAGAAACGGTTAGACAAAGGTCTATTTCAGCAAAATCTCTTACAGGAGAGCAAAACTCTGCATCAGAGAACTTAACTGGAAAGCCATTAGTTCGAACTGATGAATTAGGAAGAATCAAACCTGGCGAAGCATATATAATGGCTTTCCAAGAGTTCCCTGCAAAAACAAACCTTATACCTATATTCTATCCATCATTAGATAAATATAAGGGATACAAGGAAGAATTTCTTGTAGAAAAAACAATCATACAGAGATTTAAGCCAAAACATTTTGATTTAAGTTCTCTTGCATACAACTTAAAAATTAGATATGAACTATTTAATGGTTCTACACAAAAAAAGAAAGAAGAACAACCGAATATTGAAGAAGAACTAATCTCAGTTCTTGAATCAGTAGATGAAAGCAAAAAACAAGCAATTTTAGGGGCATTTAATTCCAAAAAATATAATCTTGTTGCAACAAATCTTAGAGATTTGGAAACAAGTGGAACTATTGATAATGTTGATGAACTTATCAATAAAATTAAAAAACTAAAAAAATAGGAGAAAAGTTATGACAAAAAAGAAGATTATTCTGTCCGTATTCTTTAGCATAATTTGTGTGTTATGCTGTTGTCTTTTCGTGCCAAACGATATTATGCCTGTTTATGCTTATAGTGTTAGTGGAAATGAAACTGATACTTACTCTTTCTCTTCTTCAGGCGAATGCTCTTCTGCATATTGGCAGAATTGTGGTGGTGTCCAAAGCGAAAATAAACTTTGCACAGGAAGTAACATAAAAATTAAATATGACAAGAAAAGCACTTCTACAAATAATGTAAATGTATATCAAGAAGTTAAATCAGTAACTGTCTCAACAAACTCTCTTCCTGGTTGGCTTACAGGTATTACTTCAGGACATAATTTTGGGGAAGGAAAATTATATGTAGAAATATGGAAAGATGGAACTCATCAAGAAACTTTTGAAAAAAGTTTAGGAACAAGTTCATCTTCTACTATCGACTTAAGTGGTTTAACCGATAAATATAGCTACTACTCTTTTAGAGTTGTTTATCTTTATCGAGTTCACTGGTGGAGTTGGGGAAATACAGGCAATAAATATATTCATTACCTTTCACAAGATTTCAAGGTTCAAACTCAAAATGTAGGTGCAAAATTTACAAAATCTGTTTACGATGTCAACAGTAAAACATATACAAATAGTATTGTAAATGGTGGAACTTATAAAACCGACAATACAAATATGCACTTCCAATGGAACTATGCAAACTATGATAATAATACTGAAGATACAGTTAATGTATATGGATATATTTTATATTCTGATGGAAAAACAGTCGTTTCAGGATTCAGTTCAACAAATAATGGAAAAGCAGGTCATCATCTTCTTGGATTATCAAACGGAACTTATGTGTGTGAAATACAAGCAGAATTGGGAAAAACTTTTAGATATAATCTAATAATAGAACCCTTTGACCCACTATTAACCATTGAAAGTGGAGTTAGAAAAGACAATGTATATTGTATAGAATATCAAAGTAAAATATCTTGGACTGATACAGCTTCCGTAAAAAATGTAAAAATAAATAACACAGTCATTAACAACGGAGATATAATCAAACCTGGCGAAAGAAATATTCAGTGGGGAGTAGAATATAAAATAATTGTAACAAGAACCACTGAAGCAACCGAAGAATATACTGTAGTTTTTACAAATAAGGAACAGGTTGACTTAAATGCAAATCAAGACTCTCTTACAAAATCTCCAATCGGAAGATGGTATGAAACATACTTACAAGAATCCGAAGACAAGATTTATAATTCTTGGGCTTCCTATAACAATGCCTTAATTTTCGCCATTGAAAGAGAAAACGATACTGTTACTCAAGCATATTACGATGGTGGAGCTTGGACAGCAGGTATTGGTATGGACGACCCATTAAATAAAAAAGAAGGTTATTATTATATTTATAAAAAAAGAGATGATGCAGGAGAAAAAAATGCTTACTTTACTAAAGAAGCACTTGACTCTGCCATATTAGAATATGCAAAAGCTAGTATAACTAATAATACTTATTTTTCTAAATCAGCTCCTGCAATACCACACGAAAACGAAGAAGTTTATAAAACAAAAACTGTAAATGGATTAAAATCAAATTTATTTCTTTTAGGAGAGTTTGAACTATCTAAAAGACCTTATGTGGATTTATGGGTAAATGGAAATCTTATCGATTTTGGTTATAATCAAACAATAAAATTCGATACTCCTGGAACTTATGAAATAGAAGAAATTAACCCTTTCGGAGACAAAGTAACCTATTATATTTATATACAAAATTGTGCTCCTGAAATTGAATATACAATGAAAGGAACATCTCTTAAAAGTGTTTTATCTGATACAAATACTCGTTTTGGTGATTTCTTCGATTTGACTCTTTTTGATTTAGATGATGATTCTTTGCTTGTTATAAGTTCTCCTTCAGCAATAAATCAAGATACATTTACCTATACATATAAAGAACTTATTGAAATACTTAATTCAGATAAGACAACAAACAATTTCCTTTTTAACAAATCAGGAAAATATAAAGTTACAGCCATAAATCACTGGACAAGATTTGCCCATATCCCTGTTAGAGAATTTGAATTTTATGTTTCAGTAAATGAACCTTATATTAACGACCCTTCTGTAAATAAAGAAAAAAATGAATTAACACTATCTTTCGGAATTCCTACAGGAGAATCTAACACACAAATAGTAACGGTTGATATCAAAAAATATAATATAAATGATGGAACTTGGGTTACCTTAACCCACGATTCTAAGGGGGTAGAAATCACTCCTGAGACATTTTCATATATATTCAACACTCAAGGCTACTATGTTATAACTATTATTGATAACTTCGGAAGAGAACTCTCTCGTGAATATGCTTTCTCAAGAGAAAAACCTTCGGCTATCTTAACAGTTGGGAATGTTCAAGAAGAGCTATCTGAAGAACAAATTGGATACTTTAATAAAAAAGTTACAATTACTTGGTATGACAACACAATAACAGCAAAAATGTATGGTGTTGCTTATTCTTGGAATGAAGATGGTGTTATGATAAAGCAAAATCTTAATGCTTCTGACTATATTAGTGGAACATCAATTACTTCAGAAGGATATTATATTATTGAATTACTTGATATAGACTACAACAGCAGAAGATTTACTTTCTTTATAGACCAAAAAGCACCAACTCTCAATTTGTCTGCAAATGATAAAACATTTGAGAGTGGGGGATATAAAAATAGTGATGTTTCAGCTACTTATCAATCAGAATCTGAATATGAAACACCTATTTCTATTAGTGTTACACAAAACACCTTCCCAATTTCATATCCTGAAAATGGATTATTTGTTGAAGAAGGCACTTACAAAATAACACTTATTGATGGAGCAGGAAATAGTTCATCTTATGAGTTTACAATTGATAAAACTGCTCCTGAAGGACAATTATTCCTTGAAGATGGAACTGAATTTACACAAAATGGAATAACAAATAAAGGTGTTTACTGCACTTGGGTAGAAGATGGTATAACAGCTATTTGCAACGAAAATGTTTATTATAAAGGTTCTGTTCTCTCAACACGAAATGAAGAGAATTATAGAATCACTCTAACAGACAAAGCAGGGAACACATCTGTATATACATTTAAAATTAGCCAAAACATTCCTATTGTTGTTATGAGAACAACTTCAGGAAAAACAATTGCAAATAACACAACTGTAGATGAATCTTTTATTATTTCTTGGGAAGACCCTAACTATACCTACAAAATAGAAATAGTTAGAAATGGACAGGCTTCTGCATTTACAAGATATACTGAAATGTCTGCAAGAATGTTTAAATTTGAAGAAAGTGGTTCTTATAGGTTTACATTTACAAATGCAATAAATAATACTTATATTTATTCTGTAAATGCCAATATGAGACCATCAGCAATCATAACAGCAGGAGTAGAAAATCTTCCTGCTTATGAATATACCAATAAGAATGTTACTGTAACAATTTCTGATAGAAATTCTATTGTAGAAGTTTATAAACTAGATGAAAACAATGATTATAAAACATATTCAAATTGGTCTCTCGATGGTTTTAATTTTACAATTATAGAAGATGGTTCTTATAAAATTGTGATAAGAAATGATTTTGATTTATCAAATAACTATTTCTTCTCAATTAAAACATCTCTTCCTGTTGCTTCTCTTACAGGTTCTGCAGGAGAAGAATTAAAATCAGGAGATGAGATTCTTGGAACGGTTAAAGTCAACTACAATAAAGATGAAGTTGAAGAATTTAAAGTTTATCTTAATGGCGAAATTTATTATGGAGAAACAGAAGAATTTTCAGAAGTAGGAAGATATATTATTTATCTAACAGACAAAGCAGGAAACCAAAGTTCTTATAGTTTTGAGATTGTTGCATCTGATGATTTAAACTGGGCAGGAATTGTAACATTGGTTGCTATGTTTACAGCTTTAATCGGTGTAGGAATATTCCTATTCTTGAAATTTAAACGACCTTTTAAACTAAAATAAAATTCCAATTGAATTTATTCAATGGCGCACATTGGACCATAAGCTGATCCAATGTGCATTTTTATTTTTTCAAAAAATTTTACAAAAAAGTGGCAGTGAAACTTGAAAATCGTGAAATTCGTGTTTTATACTAATTGTATAAAACCCTTAAGGAGAAATTTATGGTAAAGAAAACTTTATTAAACGAAGAACAACTATTCTTGTATTTTACAACAATCGATGTTCTAAAAGAGATGAAAATAATAAAAGAATCAGGCAGTGAAGATTATTATTTTCAAATTCAACAAATTAAGGATAAAAATGAATTTAATCGTTTAGCATACAATAAATATAAAGAAATGTTTGGTATTATGCCTGACAGAACACCTTATTTTCGCTTAATTTCATTTATATTAGATGAAGAATGTATTCCTGCTTAAAATCAGATAAATATTTAAAATTTTATGTTATAATAAAGAAAAGGAGAGAATATGGACACAAAGAAAAAAGAAAGATGTTACTTTGTTATTGATATGAAAAGCTTTTTTGCTTCTGTAGAATGTTCTCTCAGGGGCTTAGACCCAATGACAACAGATTTAGTTGTTGCTGATGCAGAACGAAGCGAAACTACAATCTGCTTAGCTGTAACACCATCAATGAAAGCAAAAGGTGTTAAAAATAGGTGTAGGCTTTATGAGATTCCAAAGGATATGGAATACAAAATAGCACCACCACAGATGGATATGTATATTAAGTTTGCAAGTGAAATCTATGCAATTTATTTAAAATACATTGATAAATCTGATATACACTGCTATTCGATTGATGAATGTTTTCTTGATGTTACTGATTACCTTAAAATTTATAATATGAGAGCAAAGGATTTTGCAAAAAAACTAATGCAAGAAATTTGGGATAAACTCAAAATCCCATCTACAACAGGAATAGGAACAAATCTTTTCCTTGCAAAAATTGCTTTGGATATTACAGCAAAACATAGTCCTGATAGGATAGGGTGGTTGACAGAAGAAAAGTTTCTTAAAGAGCTTTGGCATCATAAACCACTAAGCGATTTTTGGCAAATTTCAACAGGAACTATTAACAGACTTGCAAAATATGGAATTACAGATATGTATGGCATCGCACATTGTAGCGAAGATATTTTATATAATGAGTTTGGAGTAAATGCTGAACTTCTCATAGACCATTCCTGGGGCAGAGAAACCTGCCTAATGTCTGACATTAAAAATTATAAGCCAAAGGGAAGCAAATCTTTCTCAAATTCTCAAATTTTACCTTGTGCTTATAAATACGAAGATTCTAAGACAATTGTAAAAGAAATGATTCAAGATGGTTGTTATCGATTAGCCAGGGAAGGTGTCGTAACTTCCCATATTCATTTGTTTTTAGGCTATCAAGATGATAGAGAAAACCCAACAAAGGGTGGAGTTAGACTTAATGTTAGCACAAATCTTTTTTCAATTATTGGCAAAACTGCCGATGAATTATTTGAAAAAATTGTCGATAAAAATCGAATGATAAGACAAATTGCTTATAATTTTTCAGAATTACAACCTGAAGGAATGGAGCAATATGACTTATTTACCGATTATAATGCTATTAGTAAAGAAAAAAAGCTTGTAAAAAGCATTCTAAATATCCAGGATAGATATGGAAAAAACTCTCTTTTAAAAGGTTTAGACCTTAACAAAGAAGCAACTCAGAGAGAAAGAAATAATATGATTGGGGGTCATCGTGCAAATGGAAAGAATTAAAATGCGAAGAGAAGACCGTGCTAAACAGTTTGCTCCTTTCGATGCACTCAAAGGCTTACACGAAGCTTTAAAAATGAAAGAATATGAACACGACCGTATGGCTAAAGGCGATGTTTCTGAAGAAAAAATTATGGAAATATCTAAGGTTTTGCAAGAAATTGATAAACATACTTTAATAGAAGTTAAATACTTCTATGATGGATACGACAAATCAATTACAGGAAAAGCTATAATAGATATTCCATTCCAAACATTAAAATTTGATAAATTAGTTATTAAATTTGATGACATCTTAGATATAAAAATTGTCTGACATAATACTATGCAAACTTTAAGAGCTTATATTTTATAGGCTCTTTTTTTATGACCTATAACTCATCTTTTTTATACAAAATCGGTCTGAGAGCATTTTAGAATATAAAAAATTGTGTTTTTTTATTATCTTTCTGCAAAATCTACATTTATCGGAAAGATATTACAGCTTAACATTAAACAAAAAAAAGTAGGACTAATGTCCTACTCTTACTTGCCCTGCAATCTCTTTCTTTTGATTCTCATCGAAATCTGCATAGTGTTTTCGTGTTGTTTCAACTGAAGAATGACCTAATGCTGTTGCAACCTTATAGATATCCTTTGTTATTTTATAAAGTTCTGTGCCATAAGTTGCTCTCAAACGATGTGGAGATAATTTCTTTCCAAATACTGCCTGAGCATATTTTGAAATCATTTTCTCTACAGCAGAAACTCCCATTCTATTTCTTTGAAGGCTTATGAAGAAGGCTTGTTGGCTCTTCGGAAGCCCCATTGCTTCTCTTTTAAATAACCAGGCATAGAGTATGTCAGCAAGGTCTTGTCCCATATATAGTCGTTCTTTCTTGCCACCTTTTCTCTGAACATCAAAGCAAAGCTTGTTTAAGTTCACATCTTCAAGGTTTAATCCAACAAGTTCAGAGACTCTGATTCCAGTTGCAAGGAACATTGATATAATCGCACGGTCTCTTTCTAGTGTGTTTTTTAAATATTGGTCGTGATGTTGGTTAGACATTCCCCTATCAGGAGCATCTAAAAACTCATTTTTCTCATCTGTATCCAACCTTTTGATTGAGCTATCAATCGAAGAAATTTTTGGACTCTCAACCTTAGTGCTGTTGTTTACAGCTATCATATCATTATCAAAAAGGAATTTATATAAACTTTTTACAGCAGAAAGTTTTCTAGCTTGTGCTTTTAAGCCACTTTTTGATATGATTTTTTTCCCATTACTATATGACACTCTGCCTGAAGCTTGTTTTGAAAGAAATTCTTGAAAATCTATTTTCTTAAGACCTTCCAGGTCCTTAAGTGAGATTTTCTTCATTTCATTACAACTTCCTGCAAGATATTCGAAGAAAACAGTCAAATCTTTAATGTATCCTAATCTTGTAGAAGTTGCTAACCCCCTACTTTCAAGGCTTAATATATATTCTGAACAGTATTCAGGCAACATAGAAAGCAAGGCATCTAACTGTTCCCTGTTTATTAAATCTCTTTCTTCAAAATAATCGAAGTTTCTAGGTTGTGTCATATAATTTCTCCTATCTTTCCGATAAATATTATATCATATCTTTCCGAAAAAAACAATTTTTTCGGGCTTCTTCTACACAAAGAAAAAACTGCAACTATTTTTCTTGCAAGAATTTTGGTTGTATAAAAAATTTTTAAAAAAAGTAGGATATAATTACCCTACTCTGTTTTTAAATTAACTTGTTTATTTTGCTCTATAACTTTTTGAAGAATATTTCCAGTCAATTTTAATCTCTCTGCCCATAAAAGATTTAAAATATATGTGTTCTTATCCATATCTTCATATTCTTTTGGAACACCTTCTAAATTAACCTTTCTTACAGTCTCCACTACCTTATCAATATTAAAATCTCTGATTTTTTCAAGGTATTCTTCTGAAGAAATTTTTTCGGTATCTTCGTTTATTGCTTTATTGAAGAAAATAACAGGAAGTGATGCTATTCTTTCGTAGAAGAATCTAATCTCTTGAATTATAACTTCCACATCAGAATATGTATTTGTTTCAAGTATTGCCTTTGCATAGTTATCTAATACTTGATATAGAAGGTTTAGGAAAAATTTATTTTTTTCTGAATGACAAACAATAATTGTTCCATCAGGTTTTTCAATTACATATTCTTTTCCAATCTCCTGAAGAGTGTCAACTTCTTCTTCGGTTAAGTCCTTAATATTTAATTGTCTGTAACCAAAAACAATTGCAGGGTCATAAAGAATATATGTATTATTCTGTTTTGAATTATACACATTATTTTTCTTTTTGATTAGTCCAACTTCTTCAAGGATTGCCAATTTTTTCAAAATTGTTTTTTCTGTTAGACCTGTCTTCTTTTTAAGTGTTGATAGTGATGGCCAACACTTACTAGATAGCTTATTCTTGTATCTGCAAAGCAAGATGAATAGACCCTTTTCAGAAATGTCTATCTGTTCATTATCTAGTAGGATAAACGGTGCAGGAACAAATTGATTCAGACCTAATGCTCCAACAACTCCTATTTTATTTGTTTCCATAAATTATTCCCTTTTTTACTTCTTCTGAGATTTTTTCTTCAATTCAAAAACTTTAAATGCAATTTGTGGCTCAACAAGTTCTGCAATATATACAGGAACTGATTTCCCTTCAGCTTCAGCCAAAGTTAAAATATCACTATATGTAGAAAGATTAAATCTAACGGTTACAGCTTTTCTTTCTTCGGTATATATCTTTTTTCTTCCTGCATTTCTCTCATTCTTTTGTTTAGAGATATTTTCAGCCATAGTCTTCCCCCAATTTTTTGTGTTTTTTACTTCCTTTTATTTACATATATTATAATTATATAAAATAAAAAAGTCAACTAATTTTTGCATCAATAATTAAATTTTGCATCAATAATTAAAAATTTGGCTTTGTTGTGTGGTTTTTCAATAGGTAGATTTATTAAAATAGCAATCACTCAAAACCCTTTAAATTATAGGAAGTTTTAATTTTTGAATCACTAATTGAAAATTTTTCCTACTATTTTCAGCTGAATTTTAACCTATGGAAAAATTACATAGGTATAGAAAAACAACAAAAAAGTGGCTCAAAAAAATTTGACCTACTACCCTACACAGAACAAACTTTAGTAATTATCCAACTTTATTTTTTCTTCTACACAAAAAAAAGAAAGAAGAACCTGGAATGACTGGGCGACTGCATCACGACCTGGCATTACCTATTATATAATCTAATATACTTAAATTTATATATAATACTTCTTTCTTGTGTATATAATAATTATTATCTATTTTATTTATATAATTTGTTTGGAGTTTTTACATAGGTCGTTTGTAGAAAATACAAGAACCTATGGAGAAATTACAAAAGTATATGTAAAAATTACAAAACCCACCGTATTTTTTACAATGGTTTATTTGATTTCTTTTTGCTTTTTTGCAGAAGTTGGCTGTTTCTTCTGTTGTTGTGGTGTTGTTTGAATTTGATGAAGATATGAAGCCATACTTCCCTGTTGTGCAACTGGATTCAGAAGTTCTATTCGAAGCTTCTTTGCCTGTCTTACAAATTCAGGTCTATCATCTTCTCTAATTACTTCTTTAAGGAAATCATCTAATCCTTTTCTCCCCTTCTCCGATGCGAGAGCTTCTTGTGTTTGCTTTAATCCTTCATTGTCATCATCATATTCAGGTCTAAATGAGCCTGTGGCATCATAGCGACCGTATGGGTCATAATATGAATAGAAAAGGTCTAGTTTTTTTGCTAGGTCTTTTTCATTATTGATTTCTTGTTCCATTTTTGTTTCTTTTTCCATATTACTGTTCTCCTTTTTTATTTGATTGGAATCGATTTGATTTTTATATTGAATAGCTGATTTAATAATATCTTTTCTATATTCAGCTGTTCCATCTTGATATGCTTTTTCTTTGGTTATAATTCGGTCTAAAACCTTCTTAATTCTTTCTTTACCTGCATCTGTTGATAATTGGTCTCCCAACTTCTTTTCGCCTTCTGAAATCGAATTATGGCTTCTAAAATAAGCATTTTCACTATAACGGTCATACACCCATAAAAAACGGTTTAATTTACCCAAATTTGACTCGTTTTGTATCGGTTTGATATTTTGTTCATTAGAAGGTTTAAGTGCTGTTTTAATGACATTTTTAAAGTAAGATGGATTAGCCTTTATTCCTGACTCGTTATCATCAAAAGCAAGAATATCAGCCATAACAAGTTCTTCAGGTCTGATACGGTCTAATCCTAAATCATACCCTGCCCCTTTAACAAGCTGTGTCATAAAATGTCTCTTTGTTCTACCATTGCCTTCTCTGAATGGGTGTATGAAGTTTAACTCCAACATATAATAAGATGCCAACTCAGATACTTCTTCAGTATTAAATCCTGAAAGGAGGTTATCTCTCTTAAGGTTGTCAAAAAAATCATTTAAGCTTCCATCTAAAAAACGAGCAGGTGCAAAAGCAGAGTTGTCTTTAAATAGGTCAACTTCTCTTATTGTTCCTGCCCACGGATAAATATCCTGGAAAAGATACTTATGTATAGAAAGAAAGTATTCCTTATTGAATACTATTTTTTTATTATTCTCAATTTGTTCTAATTCAGGCAAACGGATATATGAATATCTTCTTTCAACTTCATTTAATGTATCCCAGTCTGTGATGCCTTTTTTATTGTCAAGAATGATGCCTGATTTCTCATTGGTTCTATCCCACTCTAACATCATATTACTTAATCAATCCTTCCTGTTTCATTCTAGCTTCTTCTTCAGCAATGATTTGCTCTACAGTTTTTGTTCCTGAAAGGACCTGCTCCATATTTTTCAAATCTTGCTTAGAAGGTGGCATTTTTTCACACTCCATTGAATGGATTACTCTTTTCTTGATTTTCTCTTGTTCTTCTTTTGATAAAACTTTCTTTTTATCCATTTAACACCTTCCTTCTTTTAACTTCTCTTATTATCATAAAGATACCTATTCCTGTCATAATTACACCGACAATGATTGATGTAAGTTCATTTTGCTTATTGCTAAAGGATTTTCCATCTTCAGAATATTGCAACTGAACTTCTCCTTCTTCAATTACAGTTGTTTGCAGTTTTACAGCT